>JAUVEX010000023.1 GCA_030594585.1 archaeon
GCAGACATTAAGAAGCGCGGCACAGACACATCAGACAAGGACATTGAATTAAAGCTTGCAAAGGACAAGCTGAAACAGGGACGGTTCAAGATGGCTGAGATTTACATCGACTCTCTTGAAAACTGGCTGGAGAAGAGCAAAAATTAAGGTGGGTATATGAAAAAAAAACAAACAGCAATTTGTAAGAAATGCAAAACACAATACAATTGGATAAATTATTCGGGAGAAACCAAGCACAAATATTATTGTCCGAACTGTCATAAAAAAGGCACTATTATTTCGCTAAAAGAACATAAAAGATACGAAATGAAAAAAAAGGTTGTCAATAAATTAAAAAAACACATGAATAATGCCCGCAAAATAGATTTTAAAAAAGATACAGGAGATCTGCACTTTTTATTTGATTATTTTGCACTCGTAGGGTCGCTTATAATAATGGTTGCAGTTATTTTGTATTTTAATGCCTTGGGCTAAAGTATATATACAGAATGAATGCATTATTAATTATAAAAAAATAAACAGGGTTAAAATGGCATCTAAAGAAGAAAACAATGACGAAATGCAGGATTTGGAATCCTCCGAAAAGAAAGGCATGCTTAAATCAGCCAAATCTGTAGTTTCAGAATCGGTTAATGTTTCCGGGGAAAAAGAAAACGCAAAAACAGAAGATAAAAAAGATACACCCCCTTCAAAAGACAACAAAACAGATAATTCTCAAAAATCTAAAGACTTTAATAGAGATAAAGACGCTATAACTTCCGGTGATTTTAAAAATCTTGAGAAAACCGAAGAAAAAAAGAAAGGTCTCATGGAAAGATTGCTGAACAAAAGCAAAAAAAATAAGTCAAAAGACATAGATTCCGACACAAAAAAAGAGGATGAGTCTCCAAAATTTGGAAATATTGATGAAGTCTCAAGAAGACTAAAAGAGGTTTCTAAGCATTCAGAAAACACGCAGATGGATTTAGAAAAACTCACAGGAAAACTTGAAGCAGAAAAAGGCTTTAGGGAGGGGCTTTCAGAGAAAACATCACTCATTTCAGAAGAAATTGGTGAACTTCGATCAATGATTCTTGACCGTGAAAAAAACCTCAACAATATGGATACAACATTTGAGATAATAAAAGATCAAGTTCATGATATGAATCCCCAAAGAATAAAAAAAGAATTTGAAAAAAAAGAAAGGGAACTTCTTGAATCTGCTGCAAAAATAGAACGATTGGAAGGAATTCTTGAAGCGCTTGGAGATGAAATGAAAAAATATAGAATCCAGATGGATAAAATAAAAAACATTGAGAATGTACTCCGTGTGGGTGACACCATAGATAAAAAACTTGAGAAACTGAGAACTCGTGAAAATTATATTGAAAAAACATCTGCTAAAGTCGAGCAAATTTTTGCCGACCTGAATATGCGCACAAAAGATATTGTTGGAATATCTGCAAAAGTTGAAGGTCTTGATGAACTTTCAAAAGATCTTCTAAAGACAACCGAGCAAAATTCATTAAAGCTTAATGAAGTTGTTTTCAAGGAAGATCTTACAAAAGAGGATTCAGCAATTAAAAAATCAATAGAAGCAATCACAAAAAAATTCCAGGAATCTTTGAGCAGTTCATTAAATGAGACCCACAGGGCAATCAACGAGATACTCCCGATAATAAGAGAGCTTGAAAAAGAAACAGAGAATCTTAAAGCCCTTCAGGTTCTGAATCCTTTGAAACTAAAGAAGCTTGAAGAGCTGGATATTTCAAAAGCTGAAAAAGTCGTTGATTTCGAGATGAAACTCAACAACATAGAGCAAGGCCTTGTGGGTTTGAAAGGCGCTTTAGTAAATAATGTGCATGAGCTTGACACGAGAATAAACTTGCGCACCGAAAGGCTTGATGCCCTGGAAAAGCAAATGATTGCTGTTTCGAATGAAAACAAGTTGCTCTTCAGCAAATACGAAACAATTCTTAAAGATAAGGGCAATACATCATATACTGATATGATTGCAAAGCAAGCAAAAGAGATAGAAGCCATTAAAAAATCGCTTTTCCTTATTGAGCACCAATTGTCAAAAGAGCGCAATGCGGGGTATCTTAACAAGGAGACTAAAATGGAAATCCAAAAGTCGGGCATTGTCCCTGCAGACGGCGGTTCTATGGATCCATTGCCCGCACACCATAAGGAAACAACACCCGAACAAATAAAAACACTCATTGAAGAAGCAAAAAGAAGCCTTGCTTCAGGCAATATTGCGGATGCAAGGCTAAAATACAAACAGATAAAAGAAAATTTTTCCTTACTGGAAGATACGTCTGAAAAACCACAGATATATGAGGAGATAATGAGCATTTACAATGCTATTAATACCTGATTATTGAGGTGTATTGGCAATGCTTAAAAAAAATACAAGTTTATGGTTTTCAATAGTGCTTGTTTTGTTCTTAGCCGGTTGTGTTTCTCAGCCAAACATTCCAAACATTAATTCTTCCATTAATTCTTCAACAGGCGATGAGCACAATCAAACACAAGGGCAAATTAAATTGTTTACAATAACAAAAGACGGCTCTTTCCAATTAGATGAATGCAAAAGCAGAGGATTAGAGAATGAAGTAATAATGTTTGAATCGAAATATTGCGGCCACTGCGCAACTACACTGCCTGTTTTTCAGGAAGCGTGCAGGGATATGGGCGTTGAACCTACAATACTAGACCTAACTGATGGGGAAGCTAAAGAATTGATGAAATCCTACGGGCTTGATATAAGGTATACGCCAACATTCGTCTTTGGATGTGATTATTATGTTGGCGTCAAGACAGAGGAAAATTATTTAAGGCTGTGCGAACTGTTTTTAGAATAGGCGCGTTTTATGAAAGAGAAAATAAAAAAAGTAATACTAACATCTCTTACAGCTTTAACACTTGTTTTTGTTTATTTTGCTGCAAAAACAGTATCCCCTACATATTTAAAAGACATGGGGCTTTCGCTCCCATTGCCTGTTTTTACATTCCTGATTTCTATTGTTGACGGCTTTAATCCATGCAATCTTTTTGTATTGACTCTTTTGATGAGTCTTATGCTTTCAGAGTCTCATTCCAGAAAACGGATATATGTTGTGGGCTTTAGTTTTGTGGTGGTTGTTTATTTGTTTTATTATTTTTTCATGGTGGCATGGCTGAACATTTTTAAGTACATTGGTTTTGTGGATGGATTGAGGATTGCAATTGGGATTCTTGCAGTTGTGGCAGGAGCTATAAACTGTAAAGAATATTTCTTTTACAGGAAAGGCATAACTCTTATGATACAGGACAGGCATGTAGGGCCGCTCAAAAAAAAGATTGATGATGTTTCAAAAATGATTAAAGACGCGCCTATGCGGTCGTTGATGGGTTCGGCTATAATGCTTGCAATATTTGCATCGCTTGTTGAACTGCCCTGCACCGCAGGATTTCCAATAATATATACAAGCCTTTTGTCAGGAATTTATCTTGAGAACAGTTTGATGTATTATGCGTATATTGCGCTTTATAATGCATTTTATGTGCTGCCATTGACAGTTGTAATATTTGTATTGGGCTATACATTCAATGGAAAACCTATGGATAAAAACACAATGGCCCTGATAAAATTCATTGGCGGAAGCATTATGCTTTTGCTTGGAATTCTTTTGCTTGTAAATCCCGCTTTGATAGGGCTTTAATGATTATTGGTTTCTTAGCGTAGTTAGGCAAACTGTGCCTTTGAATTTTTTGTTCTTGAATTATTGCGGGTTCTATTTCGAACCGAAAGGTTTATATAATGTTATGCATAATAATGCATAATGGTAAGGCCAAGAAAAAACAGGATTGTTGAATATGAACCCAAAGTAACCTATTTCAAGCCGCAGGCAGTTCCTTTGTCAGAGCTTCAGGAAGTTATATTAACAGTTGATGAGCTTGAAGCTGTTCGGTTAAGTGACTTTACAGGCATGAACCAAACGCATGCGGCGCACAGGATGGGATTTCACCAGTCAACATTCCAAAGGACTCTTGCAATCGCAAGACAGAAAATATCAGATGCCATAGTCAACGGAAAAGCAATAAAAATACAAGGAGGTGCGTATATTATGCCAGGTGGAGACAGAACAGGACCTGCAGGAGCAGGAGGAAGAGGACAGGGCCGCGGTCGCGGAGCTGGATTTGGCGGTGCGCCCGCAACATGCAAATGCCCTGCATGCGGACACGAACAGCCGCATACAAGAGGACAGCCATGCATTGAGCTAAAATGCCCAAAATGCGGAGCACAAATGATAAGGGGATAAAGCAAAAAAATAACTAAAAGAGGTGAAGAAAATGCCAGGTGGAGACGGAACAGGCCCAAGAGGAATGGGGCCTATGACAGGAAGAGGCGCAGGATATTGTGCGGAATATAATATGGGTTCTGCAAATCCAATGCCGCGAAGAGGTGTATTTGCAAGAGGCAGAGGATTTAGAGCAGGCTTATTTCAAAACGAAGCAGCCGCAGCACAAGTCCCGCAGCAGCCATCAAAAGAAGAACGCATACAAGCACTGGAACAGCAAAAATCTGCAATTGAAAATGGCCTGAAACGAATAGAAGAAGAGTTAAATGAGCTAAAAAAGTGAAATTCAAAATAGGCAGGGCACATGCAAAAATACCCCCTGCCCTTGTTTAACTTTTGTATACCTAATAATATTACTAACATACTAAACATTAAAGGAGGCGTAAACATATGAAAATCGTAGTCAGTTCAACAGGAGACAATATAGACAGTCAGATAGATATGCGCTTTGGAAGATGCGCTTATTTCCTTACAGTTGATGTAGAAAACAATGAGATAAAGAGTGTTTCTGCTGTAAAGAATGAAGGCGCAGTACAGGCGCATGGTGCAGGTGTTACAGCTGCGCAACAGGTCGGCAATATGAAACCGGACAAGCTAATCACAGGCAACTTAGGACCGAATGCATCAGGGATAATAAACCAGCTTGGAATCGAGACTTATCAGGCATCGGGAAATATCAAAGATGCGGTAATGCAACTTGTAGAAGGAAAACTGCCAAAACTTGAAAATATTGTGCCCGGGCATTCCGGTACAGGCAATACAGAGTAGTCGGAGGCAATGCATATGAAAATCGTAATATCAACAGACAACGGGCAGGTATCAGAACATTTCGGCAGATGCCCGCAGTTTACAATTGCGGATATTGAGGATGGAAAAGTGACCAAAAAAGAGACAATTGAAAATCCAGGACACGAAACCGGATCTTTGCCGAAGTTCTTTCATGAAATGGGCGCAGGAATTGTAATTGCCGGGGGTGCCGGAGCGCGTGCGCAGGAATTTTTTAGCGAATACGGAATAAAGCTGATTATTGGAGTTGCGGGCAGTGTAGATGATGTGGTAGAAAAATATGCTGCGAACGAACTTGATGCCGGGGAAAGCACATGTGTTCCGCGCACAGGAAAAGGATATGGCATAAAAAAGGAAGACGGACATGAAGACTAACGCGAAAATCATAGGGATCACGGGCGGGAAAGGCGGAACCGGAAAGTCTACAATAGCTACTGCTCTTGCGGTTGAGCTTGCCAAAAAAAGCAAAGTGCTGCTTGTTGATATGGATGCGGACTGTCCTAATGACCATTTGCTTTTGAATATTGAAAGGAAGAATCCGATCACAGTGCACCAGAGGATTCCGAAGTGGGATCTTAAGAAGTGCACTAAATGCGGGGCGTGTGCGGATGTTTGCGTGACAAACGCAATTGTTCATATTGACGGGAATTATCCTATGTTTTTGCCGCAGCAGTGCAATGGCTGCGGCGCATGCGCTATCAAATGCCCTGTTGATGCTATTTTTTGGGACAAAAAAGCAGTCGGCACAATATATGAGGGAACGGGATTTGGTATTGATTTAATATCATCGGAGTTAAAAATCAATGAGCCTGTTTCTGAAATAGTGGTTGAAAAAGCAGGAGAGCTTGTTTTGGAGCGAAAACAAAGATACGATTATATTATTGTGGATACTGCCGCAGGCACACACTGTGATGTCATTTCTGCTCTTGGCCTTTGCGATTTTGCAATTGGCGTAACTGAGCCAACACCGCTTGGCCTGCATGATCTGGAGCTTATCATGAAACTGCTTTCACGAATGGGTGTGCCTTTTGAAATTGTGCTTAACATGTATCAAGAGAAGCAGGATGAGCTGGTCAACAACACTGTTTCAAAATACAACAAAACAGTTTTTGCCAAAGTGCCTTACAAAAAAGAGATAATGATTGCGTATTCAAAAGGAATTCCTATTAAGGAAAAAAGCATTGAGAAAATTGCAAAATGGGTTGAGGATCGGTCATCATGAAACAAATTACAATACTTTCAGGAAAAGGCGGAGTCGGGAAAAGCAGTATCACAGCTTCGCTTGCAATTGCGCTTTTAAAACATAAAAAAATCATATGCGCTGACTGCGATGTTGATGCATCGAATCTTGCGCTTGTTTTTGGGATGGAACCGAAGGATTACGGGGAATGGAAAAACATAACAACAAATAAGAAAGCCCGTGTTGACTTAAGCAAATGCACATCATGCAAAAAATGTGTTGAAGCATGCTATTTTAATGCAATAGAATGGGACAGCAAAAAAAACATTCCTGTTTTCAAGGAATTCGGGTGCGAAGGGTGCGGTGCCTGTGAACTAATATGTCCTTCAGGGGCTATTGAACTTTATGATGTGGAGAATGCGAAAATCGGCTATGGGGAAACAAAATACGGGTTTACTGTTGTTTCCGGACAGCTTGAGATGGGTGAGTCCGGCTCAGGCAAGGTTGTTTCTGCGGTAAAGGAGCTTGCCAAAAAAAAGGCAGGGGATTCAGATGTTATGCTTGTGGATTCTGCTGCGGGAATAGGGTGCCCGGTAATTGCATCAATTACAGGAAGCGATTATGTGATTGGTGTGTGCGAACCAACGCCTTCGGGATTTGCGGATCTGAAACGCGCACTTTTGGTTGTAGGCCATTTCAATATTCCGTACGGGATAATAATCAACAAATATGATATTAATGAAGAATACTTAAAAAAGATTGAGGAATTTGCCAAAGAAAAGGGCGCAAAAGTCCTTGCAAAAATACCCTATGACAAGAGTTTCACAGACGCGCTTGTGAATCTTGTACCTGTTGTTGTTTTTAACCCGAAGTTTGAAGCGCTGTTTGATAAAATCGCATCCAAGCTTTCTTGCGAGGGAATAATTTAATTGAGGGATTTATATGAAAACATATATTGAATGCTTGCCTTGTTTTTTGAATCAGGCAATAAAGGTTTTAAAGCTGTCTGTTTCTGACTCGCAAGTACAGGAAAAGGCAGTAAAAGAAGTTATGAAAATGTTTTCAGAGATTGATTTGGACAAAAAGCCACCCGAATTTGCAAGGCTTGTTTATGAAAAAATATCGGATATAACAGGAATTGAAGATCCCTATATAGGGATAAAGAAAAGGGATAATGAGCATGCTTTAAGCCTTGCGCCCACATTGAAAAATACTATGAGGGATTCGAAAGATTCGCTTTTGACTGCTGTAAAGGCGGCAATTGCAGGAAACATAATGGATTTTGCGGCAAATTCCGATTACAATCTTAGAGAAACAATAAACAGGATTTTGAAGGAAGATTTTGCAATCAATGATTATGGCAAATTTAAAAAAGATGTTATGGATGCAAAGGTGATTGCCTATTTTGCAGACAATTCCGGCGAAATAGTGATTGACCGTTTGCTTGTTGAAAAGATAAAGACAATTAACAAAAAATGCATTATTCATTTCTTTGTTAAAGCAAAACCCATAATCAATGACGCAACCATGACTGATGCTGATGCTGTTGGCCTGAGCTGCCTTACGGGTGTTGAAATTAAGACACTTGACGGGGAGTTTCTTTCAGGAAGCGCAAAATACACGGAATCTGTCAATTATCTGAAAAGCGTTGATATGGTCATATCCAAAGGGCAGGGAAATTATGAACGGTTAAGCGATGTTGATGCCAATATATATTTTCTGTTGATTGCAAAATGCGCCGTAATTGCCAGGGATTTGAATGTGGATTTAATGACTCCTGTGCTTAAGTGCAATAAGAGTGAGTCTCGTGAATAAAAAAGAAGCCATTGAAATTCTTGAAGACGAAATCAAAAACTGCAAAAAATGCGGCCTGTACCGGACAAGAATAAAACCGCTTACAGACAGGGGCAATCTGGACGCAGAAGTGATGCTCATTGGCGAGGCACCGGGATATAATGAGGATTTAACAGGAAAGGCGTTTATAGGAAAAGCAGGCGAAATACTGAATAAACTGTTGGGTTCCATTAATCTTTTGCGAGAAGACACATACATCACAAGCATTGTAAAATGCAAACCGCCGCACAACGATGATCCGACAGGTGAGCAGATCAATGCATGCAAGCCATACCTTGACCGCCAGATTTCAATTATTAGCCCGAGAGTCCTTGTTCCTTTAGGCCGCTTTGCATGCGCGTTTATTTTTGAAAAATATGGCCTTAGAAAAGAAAGAATCAGCGAGGCACACGGCAAAACATACACTGTGAATAGTTTGTTCGGATGCATCAAAATAAGTCCGCAGTATCATCCGTCTGTTGCAGGCTATAACGCGGAGATGATGAGCACATTGCTTGAAGATTTTAAGGCAGTCGGGCGCAATATTTGATTTTTTTATTGCGTTTCGGGCGAAATTTCGTTTTTTAACAAATAAGCCTTTTTCTGACCAAACAGCACCAAACCTATATAAACATATATGACTAAAAAATAGTATGGGTTTTTAGGGGTGGAATAACACATCTATTTGCGTTTTTGGACATGTTTTTGTTCTCAAAAAAAATCATGAAATTTTGGTGTGTGTGTTGGTGGATTTCAAGCTTTTTTATTGCTGCGGATCCATACTTTATACGCAATAAAAAATAGCAAATTTTATAAAACTGATTAATTGAGAGATTGGTATTTTTAAGACATAAAATTATAGATAATATTTATGCGAAAAAGTGAATGCTATGGCAGAAAAAGACTATGGTGCAGACCAGATAAAGGTATTGGAAGGCTTATCAGCTGTTCGCAAACGGCCTGCGATGTATATCGGGGGCACGGGAAAAAGAGGGCTCCATCATCTTGTGTGGGAAGTTCTTGACAACAGCATTGATGAGGCTTTAGCAGGGTTTTGCACTAAGATAAGCATTTCTGTGAATACTGACGGCTCTGTTACTGTGATTGATAACGGGAGAGGGATTCCTGTTGAGATGCACACAAAATACAAAGTGCCTGCAATTGAGATTGTGATGACAAAGCTTCATGCCGGCGGTAAGTTCGACAACAGCACATATAAGGTTTCCGGCGGGCTTCACGGCGTTGGTGTTTCTGTTGTAAACGCATTGTCTGAATGGGTTGAACTTGAAATAAAACGGGACGGCAAAATACACCATCAAAAATACTCGAGAGGAGATAAGGCAACCGAACTTAAAGTGATTGGCGATACAGACACAACGGGCACAAAAGTTACATTTTTTCCTGATGCAGAAATTTTTGATGAGGTTATTTTTGACACAGATACGCTGATTCCCCGAATAAAAGAGCTTGCATATTTGAATAAAGGCCTTGCTCTTGATTTTGAAGATAAGAGAAGCGGCCTTAAAAAAGAATATTGTTTTGAGGGCGGCATTGAGTCTTTAGTTTCTGACTTAAATAAGACAAGGACTTCGCTTCATGAAAATCCTATTTATCTTGAGTCTAAAGACAATAATATTGAGATGGAGATTGCCATGCAATATACTACGGGCTACACAGAGACTCTTATCTCTTTTGTGAATAACATAAATACAATTGAGGGTGGAACCCATGTATCCGGTTTTAAGTCAGCACTTACTAAAGTCACAAATACTTACATAAAGAAAAACAAGTTTTTGAAAGATTCTGTTGATATAACAGGACAGGACATGCGCGAGGGTTTGACTGCTGTTCTAAGCTTAAAAGTTCCCCAGCCGCAGTTCGAGGGACAAACCAAGACAAAGCTTGGAAATGCAGACATTAAGGGTATTGTAGAGTCTGCTATGTCTTTGAAGCTTTCTGAATTTTACGAAGAAAATCCAACAGTCGCAAAGACAATTGTCGGAAAAATAACTTCTGCTGCAACTGCGCGCATTGCCGCGCAAAAGGCAAGGGAGCTTGTTCGGCGTAAAAGTGCGCTTGAATCAACAACGCTTCCAGGAAAACTTGCTGACTGCTCTGAGAAAGATGCTTCAAAATGCGAGCTTTTTATAGTTGAGGGAGATTCTGCAGGCGGTTCTGCAAAACAGGGCCGTGTGCGTGATACTCAGGCAATACTTCCTTTGCGTGGAAAAATACTTAATGTGGAAAAAGCAGCGATTACCAAAATGATACAAAATGAGGAAATTAGAGCGCTTATAACCGCTATTGGCACCGGAATTTCGGAGCAGTTTACAATGGAGAAGGCGCGGTATCATAAGATAATAATCATGACTGACGCTGATGTTGATGGCGCGCATATAAGCACGCTGCTTCTTACATTCTTTTTTAGATACATGATGGAACTTATAGA
>JAUVEX010000026.1 GCA_030594585.1 archaeon
TTATGTAAATGTAACAGCTACAGACGCGAATAACATCACTGCCTTCATCGACTGGAACAACTCTTTGGTGGGCTGGTGGAGGTTCAATCTTGAAACAGGCGAGAACGACACATTTGCAAGAGACTGGTCAGGCAACGGCAACAACGGAAGCTGCACGAACTGTCCGACATACGGCACAGGGAAGTTTGGAAAAGGGATGGTGTTTGACGGAAGCGGGGATTATGTAAATATTGCAACGCCTCCAATAACTGGTTCACAAAACAGAACAATAATGGCGTGGATTAAAACAAATACTGCATTGCGGGATATTGTTTCGTGGGGTAGTGGTAGTACTGGAGCAGAGTCAAGATTAGGAATAAGTCCAAGTGGATCTTTTTTCTTTGGTGTCTTTGGTGGGAATGCTAGATTTACATCAATAGTTACCAATAATGAATGGAACCATGTGGCTGTTGTCCTAGAAGGTTCTTTAACTGATGATGTAGTAGGTTATTTTAATGGAAATTTAGATACAAGAAGTGGTTTAGATAGTCAAACAGTAAATACAGCAAATGCGAATGGTGCTATTGGAAGATGGGATTCACAGGCAGATAGATTTTTCAACGGCACAATCGACGAAGTCCGCATCTGGAACCGAGCCCTTTCTGCCGAAGAAATCAACGCCTCCTACAACGCAGGATTTTACAGATTAGAGACCAATTTCACAGATCTAGCAGACGGCACCTACGATTACACTGCATACGCACAGGATGTGGCAGGGAATGTCAACCAGACCGAGACAAGAACTTTGACGATTGACACAATAAACCCGGAAATAGAATTTGTTCCTCTCACACCGACAGACAATGAATACAGGAACTATGATTCTGCGTATGTAAATGTCACAGCAACTGACGCGAATAACATCACCGCTTTCATTGACTGGGACAACAGTCTGGTCGGCTGGTGGAGGTTCAACAACGAGTCAGGCGAGAACGAGACATTCTTTAGGGACTGGTCGAGTTGGGGGAATAACGGGAGCTGCTCTGGTTCAAATTGCTCTAATTATACAACGGGCAAATTCGGAAAGGCAGTAGACTTTGACGGGGATGATGATTATTTAAATGCGGGGAATGGCGCAAGTTTAGAAGATATCTTTGATGGCGGTGCCACTGTTGCAGCGTGGGTATATTTAAACAGTTATGGTACGGGAGAAAGATCCTATCTAGCAAGTAAATATTCTGGTGGCGCTGGTGATTGGATATTTTGGCTGGAAAATATAGATACAGATTTTAATGCTTTAAAATTCTCAAATCGTTTTGATATAAACATGGGATGGTGGTCGTGTAGAGATGATATGTCTCTAAATACTTGGATATATGTAGGTGTTAGTTATACTGGTGGCTCAACAACAAATGATCCTGTTTTATATATTGACGGTAGTGCATGTACGATTGATTATGAAGATACACCTGACGGAACTGATGAATCAGATACTGGAATGGATTTGATACTTGGGGGTAGAACAACAGATAATCTAAGAAATCTCGATGGTATTATCGACGAAGTCCGCATCTGGAACCGTGTTCTCTCCCCAGAAGAGATCAACGCCTCCTACAACGCCGGACTTTACAGATTAGAAACTAATTTTACCAACTTAGCAGACGGCACTTATGATTATATTGCCTATGCACAGGATATCGCAGGACATGTAAATTATACCGAAACGAGGACACTTACAGTTGATACAATAAAACCGTTTATAGAATTCGTCGATCCAACACCAGACGATAATGAATACAGAAACTACAATTATTCATATATCAATGTCACAGCAACTGACGCGAACAACATTACTGCATTCATTGACTGGGACAACTCATTAGTCGGATGGTGGAGGTTCAACAACGAGACAGACTTCACAGATTATTCAACATATGGGAACGACGGAACAAACGGCGGTTCAACTTATATCGAACATGGAAAATTCGGTGGTGCGAGAAGTTTTGATGGTCTTAATGAGTGGGTAAGAGATACAACACCAAATGGGCTTAATCTTTCAGAGAAAATAACCGTGCTAGCATGGATTAACCCAGGTAATCAAGCAGGTTCTTTTGGAGGTCTTATATCTTATGACAATGAAGCAACAGAGTCATATTCATTCAACTACATGACAGCAATAAGCACAACGCAATTTCAAAAAGACTGGAATCTCGCAACACCACAGGGGTGTACTGCGAATTCAGGAAAAGTTCCGGTAGGCCAATGGACATTTGTAGCTTTCACATATGATTCTACAGAGGCATCAGACAATGCAAAACATTACATCAACGGCATATTGGATAAAAACTGCACTTGGACCGGTGCAATAACAAAGATTAACAACGCATATTTTAACATAGGCGTAAATGCGGGTGGTGGGGACGAATACTATAACGGAACGATGGATGATTTGCGCGTGTTCAGCTATGCATTAAGCGCAGAAGAAATCAAATCGTCATATAATACAGGGCTCTACAGACTTGAGGCGAATTTCACCAACTTAGCCGACGGCACCTACGATTACACTGCATACGCACAGGATGTGGCAGGGAATGTAAAATATACGGAGATGCGAACACTTACGATAGACACCACATTACCTATAATAACAATAGAGTCTCCGGAAAACAAAAGCTATAATACCTCATCAATTTGGTTCAACGCAACAGCGACAGACGCAAACGGCGTTGATTGGTGCGGTTATACTTTAGGCCACACAACAAGGCCTGCGTGGTCAATGGGTTGGAAATACTCAAAAGAGATAACTGTAAACAATACTGGAAATTCCGATAACTTGACGGATTATCAGGTTCTTGTAAATTTGACAGCTGCTAATTTCAATTTCTCAAGAGCGAATAGCGACGGCAATGACACAAGGTTCACATGGCTTAACAGTACAACAGAGCAGAACATATCCTTCTGGATAGAGTCCTGGGATTCAGGAAGCGAATCTGCGCTTGTTTGGGTTAACATGCCGTTCGTCGCACCAAGCACGAACGGGTATGTCTACATGTATTACGGCAATGCGGGAGCAGGCACAGAGAGCAACGGGACTGATACTTTTGAGTTCTTTGATGATTTTCCAGGGATTTCATTAGATGATGCAAAATGGAATTCTGTTGGAACCGTCAGTGTAGCAAATTCAAAAGTTACTGTACAGAATGCAAACTCTGAAATATATTCAGTAGACACATTTGGTTCAGGTATTATTTTAGGTGGATATGGAAAACTAGAAGATGATGCTAGTACTATTGATGATTTAGTTAATTTTGGATTTAATAATGATATTCAAGATTCAAATTATATTGAATTTTATTCATATGACCGATATGCTGGTGCAGGACCATTTACATTCGCATCAAAAGATGAAGGATCACCATCTGGAATTTCTATGAATGAAAACGAAGATGGGGCATATCATAAATGGGAAATTTTTTGGATTAGCAGTTCAAGTGTGAAAGGACAAATTGATGGTGGTACAATAAAAGAATTAACTACAAATATACCAACTGGAAGTTATCCGATTAATACATTTGTGCGTTTTAGTTCGGGTGTATCTGAATTTGATTGGATTGCTATCCGCTCCTACACCCTCACCGAACCCACCACAATCATCGGCGCAGAATCAGAACTTGTCGTAATGCCGAACGACACAGCGATGCACTTCTACGCATCCGACACTTTTGTTGACGGCAGCTACAGCGCGTCGTTTTACTGCAATGACACGGTCGGGAACATGAATTCGGCAGTAGAATATTTCACAGTTGATACAATATTGCCCATCATCACTATATATGATCCAACAAACACAACAATAAGCGACAACACACCGCATGTAAACGCCACGCAGACAGATGCAAATCCATATGAAATGTGGTATTCAATTGACGGTGGCACAAATATCTACGGAAGCTGGACAGATGAAATTGATACAAGCACAGCAGTATTATCAGAGGCGGTGCATTATATTACCGTATACGCCGACGACACAGCAGGAAATCAAAACCAAACAACAACCTACTTTGAAGTAGATGCATTGGCGCCACAAATAACCATACAATCCCCGCCAACAGAAATGCATGGAGGCGATGCATGGATGAATATTTCGTTAGACCAAAGAGTCTCTTGGTGCGGATACTCTTTGGATGGCGCCGCAAACATCACAATGGCAAATGACACACAAATACATTACAGCAATCTTGCTTTCGGAATATCGCAAGGGTCGCATACAGTCACTTACTGGTGCAACAACACATTTGGGCTTTACTCAAGTGCTACAAGAAACTTTGATCTCACATCAGGTTTTGTTGTTGTAAAGCTTGTCGGGAGTGGTTTTTCGCCCCTTGAGGACACATCAGCAAACTATGTAGCGACAAATATCGCCGGAGGCAACCTTGCAGGAATTGTCCATGCAGGCGGTGTGTTTGAAAGCATAACATCTTCTGTAAATTATATGGAGCTTCGCCAGAAAACACTCATCTCCGGACAGACTGCAAAAGCATTCGTTGTGTATTCCAAAGGAAGTGTTGATTCAATTGAAAATAGAATACCATATGTGTGGTCTGGCGAGATTGACAAAATGGCAAACCCGAGCTTTGGGTTTGGGATTGATAAGAGATATAGGGTATCTGTCGGGTTAGAGTACACTACTATTGACATTACGGGAACTCCAAAAATAGGTCCCGGGTTCTATAAGATTAAAATATTGAACAATGGAAAGAATAACGGAATACCTATAGTTGATATACGGGTTGTGTAGGATAAACACAACACAGACATTTTAAAGAAAATAAACTAAATAGCCCCACCAGGACTCGAACCTGGGTCTCCGGCTTCAAAGGCCAGAATGATTACCGCTACACTACAGGGCTTTAATTAGTGTTGTTTTCATTCAAAACTATAAATATCTTTTCAGATATTTTCCAAAAACACTTTTTTTGCCTGCTTTCCTGATGCCATGTTTTCTTTTTTTGAGAGGAGAAGCAATTTCCACTCATTTATCTGCTCTTCTTTAAGCGTTTTTGTAAGAGGGCTTAATGTTTCAAGATCAAAAAATCGGTTATTATCAAATATTTTTGTGTTTTCAATGCTTTTCGGGGTTGGCCGTATATGAACCAGAAAGTCATCAGAATTTAATTTTAATTCTTTTGCTATTGTTTTTTCAAGTATCTTAAGTTCATTGGGGTTTTCATTTAATGTGACACATTGTTTTTGTGTGTTTTTGTCGAGTTCTTTATAATTTATGGAATTTATTGTTTTGTAAAGCATTCTTTTGTCTGCAAGAAGGCCGATTTTTTCTTTTTCTTTTCGTATTAAAGATATAAGGTCTATATCATCCATTGTTTTTAGGGATTCTATTTTGAGCGCGCCTGAATCACATAAGTTTTGTATGCTTCTTCCAAGCATTGTCATTGCGATTTCGACAGTTTCATGATAATAAACTGCGGAGAACATAAGGTGTCTTGAAAGTACTACGGATTCAATGTTTTTAAGCCCTTTTTTTAGAAATCCGAATGTGCTGTCTTTAAACACGGTTGTTGAGAAAAGCCTGCTTAAATCTATAAGGCCGTAGGCTGTTCCTGTAAAGTATGCGTCGCGCATAAGATAATCCATTTTATCAATATCAATGCCTGATGAGAGTATTTGCCCGTATTTTCCTTTTCCTTTTACAAGCATTGCTATGTTTTTGGAATCGATATTGTTTTTTTCAAGAAGTTCGCCATATTCTTCGATTATTTTGTCTGTGCTTATGTCTGCGTGGTCTTTTTTTGTTTGTTGTTTTAGCATATTTTCTATACGGTGTATGTGGGAGTATGGGAAATGCCCTATGTCATGCAGGAGCCCTGCGATTTTTAGCTCCTGTTTTTCGTTTTCTTTAATTTTGAGGGCATCGGCAACTTGCCCTGCCAAATGCATTGTGCCTAATGAATGCTCGAAACGGCTGTGCATTGCTGAAGGATAGACAAGATGTGTTGGACCCAACTGCTTTATGTTTCTAAGCCGCTGTACTGCCGGGGAGTCCACAAGCATTGTTTCTAATTCGGAGACAATAATGTCCTTGTGCACCGGGTCTTTTATTATGTGCATTTCAAAACAACTCCCATTTCGCTTAAATCATTTATTATGAAATCGGTTTTATAGTTTTCTGCTGTTTTTCTATCAATGATTCCTGTAAGCACAGTAACAGATGTTACCATTGCTGCCTTTGCCATCAAAATGTCCTGTTCTGCGTCGCCAACATATATTGTATCTTTTGGAGCAACCTTAAATTTTTTCATCTGGTCTAAAAGCATAAAGGGATGTGGTTTTTGGTGCTCTTTAGGATATTCGCAGCCGGATTTTATTTCCATGAATTGTGTTGGGTTTATGTTGACATAGCTCATTACACGCAAAATGTGGTCTTTTGGAGAGCCGCTTAAAATAGTTGGAACAAATCCGTTTTTAGAAATAAATGCCAATGTGTTGTCTGTGTGCGGTGCTTTCTTCACTGTTGATAAAAACAGGCCTGTCTGAAGAAAAGAGAGATATAATCTGCGTGTTTTTTCGAATAGTGCTGGATCTTTTACAACTGAGAGGATTTCTGTCTTATAGTCGCTGCCCCAATTTTCAAGTATTTTTTCCCTTGCGTAAGCTTCTTGCGTGTCATCTATCGCGCCTGCATCTTTCATGGCCTTTATGTAGCATCGTATGTATCCTTCATTTGTTCCTGTGACAAGAACACCGTCAAAGTCGAATACCAAAAGTTTTTTTGTCATGTTTTTCATTCCTTTTTTCCATGGTTTATTGTGTAGTGAACCCGCTGCATAAATGTTGCTGCTGCAAGTGCTGCTGCAAACGCTATTGAATATGTTATGTATTTTTCGCCATATATGTATCCGATAAGCATTCCTGCAAGAATAATTGAAACTCTTTCTGTACGCTCAAGAATACCGCCCATATTTTTAAGTTCTTTTTCGGTTAATGCTTCTCTGTGGTCGGCATATACCTTTGCAAATGTGGTCATGCAGCTTCCAAAAAATAAAAGTATCGCAAGCCAGATGTATCCCGGAATATAGACTTCGGGAATTCCGTAGAACATGAGGCCTAAAATAAGCATTGCTTCTACAAGCCGGTCTGCTATTCCGTCAAGATAAGCGCCCAGTTTGGTCTCTTTATTTTTCTTTCGCGCAACAGCGCCGTCTACGGCATCCAGAAAACCTGCGATAAGGAAAAACAAAAAGCCGTAAAAAAGGAATTTTTTGTAAAGTGCTAAAAACCCAACAAAGGCAAACATTAGTGATAGAATTGTCCATGCTGTGGGGGATATTGGTATTTTTGAAAATATAGTGCCTAAACTCGCGCTTATTTTTTTTGAGACAGTGGGATAACGGCTTTTAAGCATTGTAATCACTTAAAAATTTATAAACCTGCATGTTTAATAATTGATTGATTGGTATGGGTGGATGTCTTACAGTACGGAAAAACTGAACACTTATTTTCTTTAGCATTCAATATCTGTTTCATGCGATTACTTTATAGTCTTTTTTCAATTAAAATTAATTCAGGTGGTTTTTATGAGTGATGTTGTTGTAACGCTTCCGGATGGGTCGAAAAAGAATGTTTCAAAAGGTACTACAATAAAAGATATTGCATTTTCAATAGGTGAAGGGCTTGGCAGGGCTGCTGTTTCCGGCAAAATTGACGGCGAAGCAGCTGATTTGTCAAAACCGATTGAAAAAAATGCTCGGGTTGAAATAATAACGACAAAATCAAAAGAAGCACTTGAAATATTGAGGCATTCAACCGCGCATGTTTTGGCTTGTGCTGTTGTTGAATTGTTTAGTGGGGCAAAACCTACAATAGGGCCTGCAATAGATGACGGATTTTATTATGATTTCTATGTTGAAAAACCATTTACTGCTGAAGATATTGAAAAAATTGAGACAAAGATGAAAGAAATCATTAAAAAAGATGATGCTTTTGAGCGAAGTGAGATGACTCTAAAAAAAGCAATTGAATTTTACAAGAAAGATAAAAACAAGTTCAAGATTGAAATTATTGAAGATCATAAGCGTGAAGTGCCGTCTTTTTATAAACTAGGAAAATTCGTGGATTTATGCAAGGGACCTCATGTTTTATCAACCGGTGCGATAAGCGCATTCAAGCTTACAAAGACCTCGGGCGCGTATTGGCGCGGCGATTCGAAAAAAGAGAGCCTGCAAAGAATTTATGGAACTGCATTTTTCAGCAAAAAAGAGCTAAAAGAGTATCTTTTGATGGTTGAGGAAGCAGAGAAAAGAGACCACAACAAAATAGGGCGAGAGCTTGAGCTTTTTACAACAAACGAAGCCGTAGGGCAGGGGCTTCCTCTTTTGATGCCTAAGGGCGCTAAGATGATACAGATACTTCAGAGATTTGTGGAAGATGAGGAAGAGAGACGAGGATATTTGCTTACAAAAACACCGTTTATGGCAAAAAGCGAACTTTACAAGATTTCGGGCCATTGGGACCATTATAAGGATGACATGTTTGTGATTGAAGGCAAAAACGAAGTTCTTGCTTTACGGCCAATGACCTGTCCTTTTCAGTTTATGATATATAAATCAAAGTCAAGAAGCTATCGCGACCTTCCTATAAAATACAATGAAACATCAACGCTTTTCAGGAATGAGGCTTCAGGCGAGATGCACGGGCTTATGAGGGTTCGGCAGTTTACATTGTCTGAAGGGCATGTAATCTGCACACCACAACAGCTTGAAAGTGAATTTAGGGATGTTGTTGACTTGATTAAGCACTTTATGAAAACACTCGGCATTGATAAAGATATATGGTACCGGTTTTCAAAATGGGATCCCAAAGACAAAAAGAAGTACATCGATAATCCAAAGGCATGGGATGAATCACAGAAAGCCATGAAAAAGATTATTGACAACATGAAACTTGATTATGTTGAGGCGGATGGTGAGGCGGCATTTTATGGTCCAAAACTTGACATACAGTTCAAGAATGTTTATGGGAAGGAAGATACCATAATAACTGTGCAGATCGATTTCGCATTGCCTGAGAGGTTTGACATGACTTATGTTGACAAGGACAACACAAGAAAAAGGCCTATGGTAATCCATCGGTCCTCTGTTGGCTGCTATGAGCGGACACTTGCTATGCTTATTGAAAAATACGCGGGCGCGTTTCCTACATGGCTTTCGCCTGTTCAGGTGAAACTGATTACAATTGCAGACAGGCATGTGGATTATGCGAACAAAGTCAAAGAGAAGCTTGAGGCTGTGGGTGTGCGTGTTGAAGAAGACTATCGCACTGAGACTGTTGAATACAAGATACGCGAAGCCCAGCTTGCTAAAATCCCTTACATGATTGTTCTTGGAGATAAGGAAATTGAAAAGAGTGCAATTACTGTCCGGACACGCGCAGGCAAAGTGTCTTATGGCGTTGATGCGGATAAGTTTGTAAAAGACATTGTTTGCGAGATAGAATCGAAGAAGATATAGGGGCTTTTGTTCTTCATACAATTTAGTTTTGCTATTTGTTTTGCTATTTTAATCAGAACAATCTCGAAACTCTGAGTTTCCATCATCTATTTAAAGATAATTGTTTATCAGTAACTATGGAGGGATTTTATGTCAAATATATTATCACATGAAAAATGGGATGGATTGGACTGTCCTGTATGTAAAAAAGATTGTTGGGATGATAGAATTGAGCTTGCAATCGGGATAGCAAAGGAGTTAACGCAACCATTTAGTATGAAAGAATTATATAATCGTCTTGCGGAAGAGCACCCGCCTGCGAGATGGTGTGAGAAAAGGCAGACTCCATGGAATACTTTTTTTAGAGATCTTTATTATAGTAATTTTTTTGAAAAAGTCGGAAGAGGAATGTTTCGTTTAAGAGAACGACCAATAATGCTAAGCACCGCAAGCAAAACGGGGAAAACAAATGATTTAGTGGCGTTTGAAGTTTCTGTTAACAAATTGAGGTTGCTGAAAGAAGCGAAGTTGATAAGCGAAGAGGATTATGCGAAAAAAGGGAAAGAACTTTTGGATACTGTAGAGATTAATAATGTTCTTTTAGGGGAAAAAGAACTAAATGTAAAGAGTGCTGAGGATAAAGCAGAATATGTTGAAAAAATCAGTAGAGGGGATACTATGAACGATACATGGTGTGATGATGTTGAAGAAGCGTTAAAATCATTACATAATCAATTTCCTGAGGAGAATTGGCAACATTTGTCATACATATATTCTGAAGTAGAGGAAATAAGAAGACGAAAAAACAAAGGTAACATAAAAGAGCCAGAGGCAGCTATAAGAAATTGTTTAGAAGTAAATTCGCGCGGTATAGGAAAAGATATTTTTGAACTCAAGAAAGAAGGTTCGGGACTGTGGCGATT
>JAUVEX010000005.1 GCA_030594585.1 archaeon
TGAAGAGTGCTGTCTTGGTTTTGGGACTGCAGATATCACAGGTAAGGATTCTATGTCCATGGACGGACGGCTTAAAGATGGGGGGGGTAATGAGATACGCGTTTCAGCACCTCCAACACTTCTTGTTTCGGGTATCGGAACTATTGATGATGTGTCTCGTTGCATTACAATGGATGCTAAGATGGCAGGTGATTCAGTATATGTTTTGGGGCTAACTTCAGATGAGCTTGGAGCATCTGAATTTTACCGTTCATTTGGATTTTTGGGCGCGCGCGCGCCTAAAGTTAATATAGATACAGCAAAAGAGACATACCGCGCAGTGTCTTTAGCAACAAAAGAGCAGATTCTTGCATCTGCGCATGGTGTGTGTGAAGGCGGTCTTACGGTTGCTCTTTCAAAAGTAGCGTTTGCAGGCGGGTTTGGGATGGATGTTGACCTATCATGCGTTTCAAATGATATAACTGGCGAAGAATATGTGCGGGATACTAAAATTCTTAATTCTAAATCGGCATCAAGGCTTATAGTTACAGTAGCTCCTGAGGATTGTGGGCGGTTTGAAGATATCCTTAAAGAAAGAGGAGTTGTTTATGGCGATGTGGGTCGGGTGACTGACAATAATGTATTTCATGTAAAAGGCGTTTCAGGAAAAACAATCATGAATGAGGATATATACAGCTTGAAGGGTGCTTATAAAGGCACATTTGGTGGTTTTTGATGCGTTCTGCAAATGCTTTGGTAATCAATGGTGCCGGAATCAACTGCGAATTTGAGACAGCTTATGCGTTAGAGGCTGCAGGTGCTAATGTTGATATAGTCCATGTGAATAAGATTCTTGAAGGTAGTGGCAATGTGCTTGAAAATTATCAAATGCTTGTACTTCCGGGCGGTTTTTCTTATGGCGATGAGATTGCGGCTGGAAAAATTTTGGGAGACAATCTGAAAAGCAAAATCGGTGATTATCTTCAGCAATTCATAAATGACGGTTATCTTGTTAAAGGCATTTGCAACGGGGCTCAGACAATAGTAAAGATGGGCTATGCGCCCGGAAGTGATGGTGTACAAACTGCGACAATTGCCATGAATGATTCCGGCAGGTTTGTCGATAGGTGGGTTGAGTTAGAGTTTGACGAGAAAAGCCCTGCTTCTAAAATATTTACAAAAGGAATAAAGTCAATGAAGCTTCCAATAAGGCATGGCGAGGGCAGATTTGTTTTTGATGATGGGGTGTATGAAGAGGTTGTACGGAATCATCAGGTTGTCGCAAGATATGTGGATGGTGATGCAAGAGACAATATTCATTATTCGCTTAAGCCAGAAGGCGATATCGCTATTATCTGCAATAAGGCGGGCAATGTTTTTGATGCTATGCCGCATCCCGAAGGATACCAGTTTAAAGGGCAGAGCCCCGGATGGTCGATGGAAAGAGAGATGCTAAGAAGGGCCAGAGAGCCAATAGACGCTAAGGCGCCAGGACCAGGGCAGACGATATTTGATAATATGGTTAGATATTCTATTGAAAATCTTGTCTGATGATTTAATTTATGAATGCGTATAGACTGTATTCTTTTTCTTTCCTTTAATATAATTTCTTCCCAAAATAATTGCCATGATAAAACAAATCGGAAATATTACAATTAAGACGACGACTTCGAAGAAGAAGATTAAAGACATTCTTTCGCGCGATTTTGGCGCGTATGGTATTGAAGGCAAAGTGGAATCTGTTCGGCAGACTAAAGGGCCTACGGTTTTTACAATTTCTGACGGCACAGGCACACTTGAATGCACAGGATTTATAGCTCCGGGCAAAAGGGCGTATCCGGACATAAATGACGGCGATATGGTTGCGGCAACAATACAGGTTTCAAAAAATAATGATAAGACAAGAAGAGAGATTGAGTCTGTTTTAAAGGTTTCTGATTCTATGAAGAGCGCATTGGTTGAACGGATGGCAGAAGCGCTTAAAAATCAGGCATCGGTTGATGATATTGATTTTATTGTCAAAAGCGAAAAAATGGAAAGGCTTAAAGAAAAGATGAAGTCATGCGCGTCTGCGATAAAGCGCGCGATTGTTGAAGGCTCGCCAATATATTTAAGACACCATGCAGATGTTGACGGATATACAGGGGCACTTGCATTGGAGCAGGTGATTCTTAAATTAATTAGCCAATATCATGCAGGCGAAAATGATGCGGCATACAAGTATTATAACCGAACACCGTCAAAGGCGCCGTTCTATGAGTATGCGGATGTCATACGGGATGTTGCCGAATCTTCAAGAGCAAAAAAGAGGTTCGGCCAAAAAGCACCTCTGGTTCTGCTTGTTGATAATGGCTCTACTGCTGAAGATATCTTAAGTATAAGGAAAGCAAAGATTTATGGGCTTAAGGTTGCGGTTATTGATCATCATAATCCCGGAAAGGTTGTTGATGGCAAAACAGGTGTGGATGAGTTTGTTGATTTTCATGTGAACCCATATCTTGTTGGTGCTGACAAAAATATAACTGCCGGCATGCTTGCAGTTGAGACTGCGCGGATTTTGGGGGAAGTCAAAGAGCCGGCACTTTTATGTGCGCTTTCTGGTGTTGGCGACCATGCGAAAGGTGTGGAGTTTGAACAATATCTTGAAAAATCCGGTAAAACGGTTGATTATTTGAAAAAAATTGCTCTTTGTGTTGATTTTGAGGCGCATTATCTTAGGTTTATGGCTGATTCTGAGGTTATATGTGATTTGATGTACGGCAATGAAAAGCTTGTTGACTTGCTTTACGATGAATTGTCTGTAAAAATTGAGGAGCAAAGACAAGTATGCGCGCATTATATGAAAGAGAAGGTTTTGAAGAATGGAATAGTTCTTGCAACTTTAGATCTTGACATGACAACTCGCCGCGGCGAATTTCCGCAGGCAGGAAAGACAATTGGTCTGGCGCATGAGATTGTATGCGAAAAGAACAAAGGCAAAGTTGTTGTTTCTGTCGGGTTTGGCTCTGATTTTACGACAATAAGAGCGAGCGCGGATGCTGAGGAAAAAGGGTTTGATGTAAATAAAATTGTGGTGTCTTTGAAAGAAAAAATGCCTTATTCTGCTGCTGAGGGCGGAGGGCATGAAGTGGCTGGGAGCATCAAGTTTGTGGCTGGTGCTAAAGACGAGATTTTAAAGGAATTTACGGATTTCGTTGAGGGGCTTTAAAATAAGCTATTATTTGGTTATTTTGTGATTTTATGCCTTCGTATATGACGCATATATTGTTTGGGGTTGTGCTTTCCCTGGCTTTTGCTTTTTTGAACGACAATATCATTCACCTGAATCTCAATTTACTTGTTTTAATTCCAATTGTTATTGTTTATTCAACTTTGCCTGATGTGGATATTTCATCAAGCAAGGCAAGAAAGGCAGTGAATGTTTTGGGATTGTCTGTTATAATTGCGGGGACTCTTTTGAATCAAAAGTTTATGGTGTTGGCAGTCGCGTTTATGCTTTTGGCGGTTCAGTTCTTAAGACATCGGAAATTTATACATTCTATAAGGGCTATGCTTATTTTCTCCGCACCTTTGCTTCTTTTAGACTTTGCTTATTTTTCTGTTGCAGTTGTCAGTTATTTTTCGCATCTTTTGCTTGACAAGACTGTGAAATTTTGAGCTTATGGTTCTTAAAAAGTTCATATGGTTTCGTTCGTGACCATAGTTAAACCAACAGCATCATGAATGCCAGCGATAAGAAATTATTGGAATAGTGTGCTAAAAGGCTTCCTTTAAATTGATATTTCTTGTAGATTAACCCAAAAACGATACCTACCAGACACATATCAACTGCCTTGAGTATGCCCCAACCGGACAGCATATGCCAAAAGCCAAACAATACACTTGAAACAAATAATCCCAAAACAAACTGTTTGTTTGAAATAAACCAGTTAAGGATGCCTTTTCTAAAAATCAATTCCTCAATAAACGGTGCAGCTAATCCCACATACAGAAATTTAACAAAAATAGATTGGCTTAACCACCAGGAACCAGTACCCATTGTTAATGGTATTGCAGCAGGATACAGGTAAAAAACAGATTTCAAAATAGAGTAATTGATTAAATAAAGAAATAACCCAAACAAAACCGGGCAGAGTACTTTGCCTTTTTTACTAGGTAGAAAACTCTTTACTTTTGGAAAATTCATAAGAAACCTTAAGGATATGGTATTATAAACAATTTATGTCATAGCAGACAATGCCTTTATTCTTTTGAGCATGTTGGGGTGGGTGCTTAGAAGTTCCATCATCTTGTCTGTGCCTTTGATTGAGACTTTTTTTACCCTTACAGCCTGAAGCTCATTTTCGTCAATGTCTCCGCTTAAGTCTGTGTCAATGCTTTTAAGCTCATTGAGCTCGCGCCCTGCTCTTGAAGGGTCGCTTGCAAAAAACGCTTTCATGCCTTCCATTTTTTTCAGTTCACTTTTAGGGGTTTTTGCAGCGCCATACACAAGCTTGAAAAGCGCGGATGCTAAGTGACTTGGTTTTGACCCTAGAGCAACGCTCCCACGGTCTGCGTAGTATTCGCGCACTCTTGATGCGTAGAGAACTAAAAGGTTTGTAAGTATGTATATTCCAAATGCGGCAAGACCGATTGCAATTGCGTTTCCGCGATTTTCGCGGCCGCCGCCGGACCACATGAAACTCCATGCCATGTGCCATGCAATCATAGGTATCACGCTTATGATTGTTATTGTGAGGACATCCCTGTTTTTAAGATGGGATATTTCGTGGCCCAATACAGCCCTAAGCTCATCTTCATTAAGTGCGCTTAAGATGCCTCTTGTCACACAGACCCTTGAGTCTTTCATCCATCGCCCGAATGCGAAAGCATTCGGCATCTGCGTTTCAGATATGCCTATGCGCGGTTTTGGTATTTTTGCTTTTCTTGCAAGCTCTTCTATCATCTGGTGGAGTTTTGGCTCTTCTGTTTTTGATACATATTTTACTTTCATGGACCAGTTTACAATTTTGGGCCCAAGCATATACTGCACAAACATAAGAACTGTTGCAAAAATTGCATAGAATGCGAAATTACCAAGACCCAAATACCACCCAGCAACAGACACAAGAGCATAGACTATTGCAAAAAGGGCAGTCATTACAAGAAACATTTTGGTGCGCAGTATAAAGGACATGATTGTAATGTGGCGAATATCTTTAAATAGATTTTTTTGTGGTTTGGATTTTTTTAATCTCGCGAAAAAATATGTTACAAATATGGTGTTAATAAAGGGTGTCTAAAAGTCTTGATTCTCGATATTTTGATTCAAGTTTTGCAATTATGTCGTGCATTGTTTCTGCAGTTATTTTTAGTTGGCTGAATGCATTGGTTATAAGTTCGTTCGGTGTGTATTGCAGCAATGCTTCTTTTATTTGACTCATAAAAATAATTTGGAAATTATACTTATATTTTTATGGTTTTTTGCTGTCTTTTTCTAAAATGTTGTTTTTAATGTCGTTTGTGTATGTGCCCTTATTTGTCTTCACTTTTGTGCCAGCTGACACATTTGTGTAGTTCTTGCATTGTTTTTATATCTATAATATTTAACTTATAAGTAGTAACTTATAGGAAGATTTATAAGTATGATAAACAATATATTTGTGGTGGGATTTTATGAGTTCTAAAGCAGAGTCTTTGGTTGAGTATGCTATTCATTTTATGGGATATAATCCAGATACTATCAAAATTCCTAAAGAAGTTCTTATTGAAGGCGATAATAGGGGGGTGAGAGCTGAAGCTGCACATTTAAATTTTATTGCGGAGTTTTATACGGGAAAAACTGGTTGTTCTGTTGAAACTTCTGAACTGGGGGCAAAAGGAATAATCTATGTTGCTAGGGATGAGTTCCCAGTAAATGTTTATGTTTTCAATCCTTTTGAGTTGGGTCTTAAATCTTCATATAATGGTCCGCTAATGGCTCGTTCGGCAAGTTCTGATAGAAGTTTAGAACCTGTTATTGGCCTAATCGCGGAAGATTTTTTTGAGCAAACGATAAAGGGTGTAACCTATTGTTGCTGTAAAGTTATGGAACTTCCTGAAAATGAACAAAATATGGTTATTGATGTTTTGAAAGAAAAAGGCATTGATTTGTATTCTTCTGAATCGATATGCGAGCTGATTAATTCGTGAGTATATCAAAATTTAATCCCTGTAAAATCCTTTTTTTCTTTTGGTGCGCTTTGTATGTGCGCTTTTGCGTAATTGTCAAAAAACGGCACTTTGATTGGAAGCGCGAATTTTGTGAATGTGGATGAGACTATTGCTTCTCCTTTATCCAAGGATGCTATATTTCTGTCATCGGCGGACAAATCCTGCGCTGCGGATGCGATTATTGCTTCCCTTTCGGCCTGCATTTCTATACCCATTATGATTTTGGTGTTTAAGTTTGCAAGGATTTCTTTAGGAATTAAGGAGGGAAGCTGGGTTATTGCGGTTAATCCTATGTTGAATTTTCGCCCTTCCCGGGCAATACTTGAAAAGACATTCGGTCCCCTTTGCAATACTTCTTTTCCCAATACTCTTGGAGCTTCCTCAAGGATGACATTTACAACCGGTTTTGTCTTTAGTTCGCCTGTTTTTCTGTAATGCTTGTATTTTGCGAAAACTTCGCTTGTGATTATGGAAGTTACAAGAATCTCAACAGCAGATGATAGTGATGATGTGTCTATAATAATTGTTTTTGATGCGTCGAGTGCACGGATGATGTCATCATTAAGTGTTTGTCCTGCGGTTTGGTCAAAAATTCCTGAATAGGATATTTCATCTTCTGCTACGGTTATTGAAAGCAGGCGCATGAGCTTTCTTTTTACGACATTTATGGTCTCTTTGCGGTAAAACTCGCCTTCATCTTCTGATATCATTAAGTTTTCAATCCACTCAAGATGGAAGTTGTTGTAGAATGTATACATCAAATCTTTCTGGGCGTCTGAGAATTCTATTGCGCCATCAAAATGCCAGGGTTTTAATAGTGTTGTGTTGATTTTTAGAGTCCTTGCGCCCGGTGGCGGTTCAGGACTTAAGTATTCGAGTTTTTCATGTGATTGCGGGTGGTCTTTTAGGCCGATTTCATTTCTTCCGAAATATTCATCATGCGGGTCGAATACAAGATTTGCGCAGTATCCTTTATCCAACGCTGACCAAAGAAGCGTTTTTAATAGGTTTGATTTGCCCCTTCCTGTTGTTGCGCAAAGAAGGATGTGGTGTGAGAAGACTTTTTGCCCGTCAAGGAAAACATCTATTGGCATCAGTTTTGAGCCGGAACGAACAGCACCCAAGTAAAGCGGTTGCTGTGGCTTTTGGATAAATGCGAGGTCTTTATTTGTTATTTTTCTTAAGGTTGAGAAAAAATCAGGAAGTGTTTTTGGCGAATGGATTCCTGTTCTTTTTATTGTAACAACACTTTTTGCTCTTGCAAGAATATAGTTCCTTAAATCCGGGTCAAGAAAATCAAGGGATGCGCCGTATCCTTCGAGGTTCATTCCGGCTATCATTTCCAATGATTCTTTTGCGATTTGGGAGCCATATTTAAGATCGTAAATCTGGAAAATCGTGTATTGGTCTTTTGCATCAGATACTAAAAGCTCGCCTAATTCCATTGCACCTTTGCTTTTCTGGCGGATTAAGATGTCGCCAAAACCGCCTGCTACAATTTGCCCGATTATTTCCATGCTATTGTTTTTAGGAGGAAATGTTTTATTGGTTATGGTTTTGTGTCGATAATGATATAAACTCATTTAATCATATATCCGCCATGGTTGAATATATACGGGGCATTAAAGCCGGAGTGGTTTCTGGGTTGATTACGGGAATTGTTTTTTCAATTATTTCTGCGGTGATGATTTATCATTTGAGCCTTGCAATGCAATCGTCTATTGAATCATCCTCTGGTTTTTCCGGTATGGGGATGAAAGATAATATTCTTGAAGATGCCTTAGTTCAAAATATTTTACTAAATGCTGTTGCAGGCGTTATGTTTGAAAGTATTTTTATAGGAATCGTTTTAGGTTTAGCAATTTCTATCCTTATAGCCCGATTAAAAGTAAAGCCAATTGCAGTTATTATGTTATCTTCAATTGTATTATATATGGTGCCGAAACTTGTTAGCTCTGTTTCTATTATGGGGCTTGTTGGTTCTAATATATTTATTTTACTTCCGTTTGTTTTCTTGTTTTTCCGAGCTCTTGTTGAAGGTTTGTTTCTTAATTATTTTTGGAAAAAATTCCATACTAACAATGATGAAGTAAAAAAAGAAACGCCTTTGCAGGCGGTTGAATCTTTTCAAGGCCAACAAGACAGAACCTTTTTATTTTCTGCTTAGTGTTTTACCAAAATCCCGGCATCTTCTCGCGAAATGATGGGAGTACCCGGGATCTCATGTAACTGTATTTCATGTTCTGGGAGACACTTCTTATTGATAGCATGCCAACAATAACACCGTTGTTTTCAACAGGAAGCCGCCTTATTTTTTTCTCTGTCATGAAATTCATGGCATCTACAAGGCGCTTGTTAAGACTTATAGTGTGTATTGGTTTTGACATATGGTCTTTTACTTTGGCGGTCTTTGCTATGATGCCTTTAGATACTATTTTTTTTACAATATCCCGTTCAGAAAAAAGGCCAAGCGGCTCATTTTTTGTGCCTACAATCACAGAACCTATGTTTTTCCTGTCCATAACTTCGGCCACTTCTTTGATTGTTGCTGTTTTTTCTACAAATGTGGCTTTGTGCATAGCTTCTTTTATTGTCATTTAAATACACCCCCGGAAATACAGTATTATATTGGGGACGGAAGGTTATATTTGTTTTGGCGTTTAGGCGAAAGGTTAAACAATGACGAGATATTGTTTATTCCGGCAGACTAGAACTTTTTTGTGCCTTCAAAGTCAATGTTGTTTTGCTGCACACTTAACTCTTTTTTGAGTATTGCAAGCGCATCTTTTATGCGTGAGGATATTTTTTTCTCATGGCGTGGCGGAAGGCGTGTCCTTGAGTAAACACTTATTATTTTTGTCAGGTATAAATCTGCTTCCTTGTATTTTTTTTGTTTTATAAGATGCATTATGTGGTCAAGTTCTTTTTCAAGAATGTCGTAATAACCGGTGTTTTTCTGCATTCTTTTTAATACTAACAAACTGACCAAAAGCGCTAAAACGACAGCAAATAACATTTGCGCCGGTATCTTTCTTTTTATGCTTATCGGAGGCGTGAATGATTCTGTTTTTTTTGCATTGATTTCAAAAACCATATTTTTTTTGAGTGTTTTGTTTTCCTTGTCAAAACACATAATTTCAAGCAAGTGTTTTCCGTCGCTTAAGTTTGTGAGTATTTTTGAGCCATGGAATGTTATCCAACCATTTGAGTCAAGACTGTATTTGCAAACAGGGTCAAAATAATTTGAGCTTATGTTTATGGTAACATTTGTTACCATAATCAAGCTATCGTTTATAAGAGATGTAATGTTGAATTCAAGTTCTTTTGGTTTTGTGAAATAGATATATGGTTTTTCAAAATCATAAATGTCGTAATTACTGTCAATTTCATAGAGTGCGTGTAGTTCCTTATTTTCTACAATAAATCTTAATATGGGGTCTTTTTCAACGATATAGTGCTCGTGCATACAAACATTGATGTCGTCGCTTGTGTTTGCCACTTTTTTTGGAATCACATCATATACAATAATAGTATGGTTTGCATTTGCCGTTAATTCAAGAGCAATGTCTTTTGTTGCATTCCTTGAAACATTTATCCATGCATCCGGTTCTTTTGTCTTTTTGGCGTCTATTTCTAAATTGTGCTTAAATAAAAATTCTTCAAGGTCTTCGCAGATTTGGGGGTATTCTTCGCAAATTTCCTCAATATCCACAACGCCATATGTGTAGTTTTCTTTTGTCTCTTCTTCTGCAAAACTGCTGCTTGATGTTTCTTCTGTGTTTGCCGGGGGGGCATCTTTTGTGATTGTAACGGGCAGTGTATCTGAAAAAAGCCCCCCGTAAGGGGTTGAAACATTAAATGCGATATGGTTTGTGCCCTCATTTGAGCTTTTCAGGGTAAAGTTAAGAAGCAGTGTTTCGTTTGGTTCAATAGAGGGTATTGTAATCAATGTGTTGTTCATCTCGTTAGTAAAATTGGTAAGCGGGGTTATGGTAACATTTGTTACCAATAATCCTGAACCCAGAGCCAGTTCGAAAGATATGTTGAACAGGGTATAATTGAATGGGTTGTTTATCTCAAATAACAGATAAAATTCCCCGCCTATTTTTTTTTCATTGTCTGAAAGGTATGCTGTTGTGTTTTGGAATATATTGTCCGAAGTAAATAATGTTATGTTTTTGCTTATCTCACCATGCGCACCTTTAGACGCGTCTGCATAGGCTGTTATTGTGTTTGGCCCGATGCCTATTGGAATGATCGTTATGTTGAGTGTTGTGTTTTCATAAGGGGCAATGCTTGTAATATTGAATGTTTGATTCTCTGTTATAAGCCCGGGGGTTAAGTCAATTATAATATCTATGTATGTAATCTCATATGTGTTGTTATTTTCAATATAAATGGCGGCATTGAAAGCCTCAAGAATATTTGCGGTGTTTTTTGAAGTAATATTTACAATGATATTTCCTGTCTCGGTCGGATATGTCTGATATGCTTTCCAGTAGGCGGCAATCATGGCGCCTTGTGAAAGGTCATTTTCACAGGAGTAATTGTACCCGAAAGCATTGCACTTGCTTGTCTCAACTTTGCTTGTTTTGTTGAATGCCATGTCCAGATATTCTGCTGTCGGATTTTGCTCATAGGCCTCCCAGTAGGCAATAATGTTTGTTGCAAGGTCGAATGATGTGCAGCTTGCGTTTATGCAGTCGTTCATTGAGGATGTTGTAAGGTTGATCGCTTTTTGCCTGTATGTGTTATTCCCTGTCATCTCGTATGCTTTCCAGAATCCTCGCACAAGCGTTACAGAACCGTTTTTTGAAAGCCCCTCGCTTGTAAGGTTTTTTGCAATATTTCGGTATGTTGCATTGCCGGTTGATTCATATGCATTCCAGTATGCAAGAATCATCTGTCCCTGGTTTGAATTGTTGATGTCATTCGGGTCGTCGCAATTGTAATCCCCCAGCCAAACATCGCAATTGTCTGCATGGCCTGAAGTGTATCCTTTTGCAAGATAGCCAAAAAACCAATTATCAAATTTTTTGAAAGAAAGCCACAGGGAGCTAATCATTGAGGATTGCCTGTCAGCGCCTGTAATGTTTTTCTTGAAAGGCAGGGAATCGTGCGTGTTGCAGTTGAAATCTTCGGTATCGTTTTCTGTATAGTTGTGGTCGCAGGTCGCATAATAATTATAGTATGTCTCGTCTGATGGTTTGTATATGTCAATTTCGCTCATTGTCAGATTAGAGGCGATTGATTTGTACGCATTGTTTTTTTCCATTAAATATCCTAATGTATACCCTGTTATCATCCATGCCTGTTGCCGTTCATCATCGCATGTATATTCATTGGACCACACATCACAATTAGGCGAAACAGATGTTGTTTCTGTAAAGAATCTTGCCTTGTTTTTGAAATTATTGTTTCCGATAGATAATGCAATTTTGAATGTTCCATTGCCGTCGGGAAACCTGTATCCTTCGCTGCTGTTAAAAAAATATTCATAAACTCCCTGGTTGCCGGTGTTTTCCTGAGGGACAAATATGCTGCCATCATAACTTATGTTGTATTCGTCCCACAGTTTCGGGCTTGTCAGGTTTACAAGCCGAAAATACATTTTCGGGGTTTCAAGATGCCCCTTAATGCGGACAGCCATATCCAGGTCATTATTTAAATTAGGGGTGCTGATTATGTTGGGGAAATAAAAACCGGTTTCATCAGGTATTACCTCGTATGCGCCCCAGAATGCTGTTGATGTAAGACCCTGCTCTTCCGGGCTTGTGCATGAATAATCACCTGTGTTTGGGTTGCAGTCAATGGAATTGTTTTTGTTTGCAAGCGCGATTGTCGCCCTTAAGTATTTATACTCTCCTGTCATGCGGTACGCTTCTTTTGAAAGCAGGAGATTTGCGGCCTGATTGCTTGAATCGCATACATTAGAAATGCAATGGTCGTAGAGATCATTGGTTTGCTCTGCGGCATGTTGGGTGTAATTTCCTGTCAGTTCCCAGGCTTTCAAAAGGCCTATTGCAAGAAACATGGATGTGTTGTCCTGCAAAGCGAGAGTGGATGCTTTGTCTGAAAGCGAAATTGCTTTTGAAAAATAAGTGCTGTTTCCGGTCAATTCCCAGGCTTCGAGATATGCAAGAGCCATAAGGCCGACATCATCAGGAGTCCTGCATGAGTAATTGCCGGCCCAGACATCGCAGTCTTCTGCAGAACCTAAGGTGTATGATTCAGCAATTTGCTTTACAGTGATATTTTTAGTGTTTCTGTAATTTTGCCACATAGAATATATCATCAATGCCTGCCTTTCAGATCCGTCAATGACCGGATCGCTTCCTGTAAGCCCTCCAATAGTGTAATTCGTTGATTCGCAATTGTAGTCGCCTTTTGTATGGTCGCAGGTTGATATGGATGGCCGGGTTATATGCGTTATATTTTCAAAGCTTATATTCAGCAGTTTTTGCGCGTATGTGTTGTTTTGCGTTGATGCATACGCATTTTTAATGCCGAGAATAATCCATGCGTGGTTGTCTTCAGAGGCGCAGGTTTGTGTGCCTGACCAGGGATGCGGGTTTGCCCAGGGCTTGCAAAGATTCTCCGGGTCGGCAAGAGAGATATTTTCCGCAAGCCTGCGGTATTTTGAGACGCCTTTTGTAAGTGCTATTTTTATGGTTGCATTTCCGTTAGGATATCTGCTTTCTGTCCCATTAAAGAAATATTCGTAAATTTCCTGGCTGCCTAAATCTTCTTTCGGGATGGTGAAATTTAATTCATCTGCGCTGATGCCTGATGCAGTTACATTATTCCATTTGATGTCAAAAAGAGGTTTGTAATACAGTACCGGTGCGTTAATTGCTGTTGAATTGCGGATTGTTATGTTTAGATCGCTTCCCGTATTTAATGCACTTGTAATCTCGGGGAAATAAAAACCTGCATCTGCTTGTTGTCCGGCAATCAAAAAAACCACCAATAAGCAAAAAACAATCCTTTTTATCAAATCACCACATAGTTTCCTAAGATATATTTAACTTGTTTTATATATATTATTTGTTAATTTATGGTTTTTTTGGCTTTTTATAATAACTATATAAACAACTTCGACCTAAGTTTTAATGTTGTTTAGTAAACAATTGAAGGGAGATAATTCTATATCAGATTTAATCGCAAAATTGATTTGAATTTTGCGGTTAACTCAAATAGGCTTTAATGTGTTTTGGGCGTCAAAATGCTGAAGCGACGGGAATATAAAGCAATTAATTCGTATTTGCTTTAATGGTGTGGAATGGTATGCGCAGTTCAGGTATTTTGAAAAAGCCAATAGTCGCTATATTCTTTGTTTTAATGGCGCTTAGTTTTTTTACATATACTTTTGCGGAAAACAGCAATGTGCTGAATGAAACAACCAATACGAAGCCTGTTGCAAACGCGGCAAACACCACCACACAAATAAATTTGACAATAAACAATTCACTTAACAATACAACGAACAATACAACTGCGGAATTTGCGCCCGGAAATATTTCTTTTGAAAACAATTCGGCAAACATGACAAATATTGCGGCGCCGCCCAATATATCCCTAAACATTACATCCGCCATGGCTAATGAATCCATTACAAGCATCGGCTTGATTGAAAAGATTAAAACATTTTTTGAAGAGATTATAATATCTCCTGTGGAGCCTGTCTTGAATCGGTTCATAAAAATAGCAGCACAGCTTACTTATGAAAACAGCACCCCGCTTCCTGACCAAAAAATTATTTTCAGGGACCTTACAGAAGATGTAGTGCTTGGCGAGAACACTACAGATGAAAGCGGTTGGGGGTCGATAACATATAAAATACCGCCATCATTTACCGAAGGCTCGCACAACATAGAGGTTTTCTTTCCCGGAAGCGGGAATCTTACGAATGCAACTGCATCCAAAGCCATTGTCATCTCTAAAAACAATACGAATATAACGAACAGTACTGTCGGCATAGAAGAAAGCCTTGTGAAAATAGTGCAGATGGATGCAGAGGCCGGAAAGCCTGTCAGGTGGGTAAAGCAGGTAATGCTTAAGAATAACATGCAAGAAGAGCAGGATGTTTCCGTGGCGCTCAGCGCGCCTGTTGAGGCATCAATTGTTTCTGTTAGTGACAAGAAACAGGAAAGAAAAATCAGGGATTATTTAATCCATACACCGGCTGTAGGCAAGGACACTCTAGGCACACTTGCGCTTAAGAAAGCAGATTTTGAGAGAAGCCCGGAAAAATACAAAGAAATAAAGTTTGAAGACACATTCAATGCAGGTGAAGAAAAAGAATACATACTTACTTACGAGACAATAGCTCCCGTGAAGGAAGAGAAAAAAGAGACAATCCGTAAAGGCGTGATAACAAAGAGTGTTGATGTTGTATCAAATGCGCCAATCCACTATAAAGACATACAGGTTTCATCAGGGCTTGACGGGGCCTTTGAGCAGGTATCCGGGGAGAACCGTGTGACAAAAGTTACCGGATACCGGCTTTTTTGGAAACACGACGGCATAAGGGAAGATGTTACCGACAACCCGGAATTTAAGGCAACTTTCAATTATGTGGACGGCACCCTGTTTTTGACATGGAATGTGCCGCACCTTTCGACCCAAAGTTTTGAGATACAGGCAGACTATATGGATCTTCAGGTAATACCATCCACAAGCCAGAAGGAATGGATTGTTTATTTTCGCGCAGAGGGCGAGGAAACACTTGAAATTGACAACCTGACCCCGAGCGACATTTCGTATACCCAATTATATTACTATTCAGAAGGCGCCAGCCAGTGGATTGCCCAATACCCTTCAATTACAGGAAACAAAATATCCTTGTTCTGGAACGGCACAGACCACCCGCGCGGCAAAATCAGGTACAATGTAACCAACTATGGAAAATACAGGCTCAATGTATCTTTTGGAGAGCTTAGTTTGGTGGTTGAAAACTACAATATTTACAAACAAATTGTAAACGACGGAATACCGAACAAATATCTTGTTGATCTGGATTCCCCTTCTTTTGATTTTGTCCTATGTACCTTTAATGACACTTTTTTTGCATGCGATCCTCTGAATGAATATTATCCGGGCTACAATGGTGTCGCGCAGACATTTTATGGAAGCGGCAATAAGATTGTCAAATATATTGAAATTCCCAAGTCATCTACTGTGTCTAATGTATCGTTTGAGCTTGACACCAAAGCCGATGAGCCGCGTGTTTACATCCCATATAAGGACAACCAGTCATCAGACGGCATTAGCAGGAAACTTGCAGAAATCGGGGACATAACAGCAGACGCAAAAGATAATATCATTATTGGGTCAGGCCAAAAGATTCAGGTATTAAATGAATCATCAACTACGCCCATCTGGTCGTATGATTCAGATTATGAAATAAATGATATGGATGTTGGGGACATATTAGTAAGCACGACAAGAAAAGAGATTGCCCTTGCGACAGAATACGGCATATTCGTCCTTTGGCCGAACGGCACTCTTGCGGAGGAAAACACAGGGAACACATATTCAAAAATAGCGGTTGGTGAAGTATCTGCAATACAGAACGAAGAGATGAAGGATGACAATTCCGTTGATTCAATAGGCTGTATCGGCTGCGATTTGGGCAACTATGAGCACAGGTTTGAAATACCGTGGAATGTTGGCGGATTTGGAGGCATATGTTTTGTAAAGACGCGGCTTAATTATAAAGGCTCAAAAACAGGAAACCTTACATTTAATATTGAGGGAACAAATTATCCAATAAACACTAACCTGATTTCGTACAGCAACAATATCAATTATTTGCAGGATGACGGTACAACAGAGGATTTCAGTTGTATTGGCTGTTCTTCCGGTGCAAGCAAGATACTGTATACCCTTTCAAATCTTGGCCTTCCGGCAATATTCCCTGCAGACACATGCTATGTCCGTGCAATGGTTAATTATAACGGCACAAAAACAGGAAATCTTACTTTTATGCTTAATGGAAACACATACGATATTGATGAATCCCAGATAACAGCCAGTACAAATCTTACAATATATAAACAGGATGACGGCATTGGAGATGAAAGGCAGTGTTTGGGGTGCCCGGGCACCGGAACCAATACCACCGAAGCAATATTCACGCTGCCATACTCTTTTGGGAATTTATCTTCCAAGCAGTGTTTTATCCAGACACCCCTTAATTACAAAACAAGCAATACAAAAGACATACAGTTCAAGCTGAATGGAACCACTTATGACCTTGACGAATCAGACATAGGAACAAGCAATAATCTTTTATACTACAGCGACAATGGCATTGGAACCGATATTGGTTGTGTCGGCTGCGCAGGGACATACAAGCAAAAATTCAATCTTTTCTATTCAATAGAAAATCCGGTGCCTGCCAATAATTGTTTTGTACGGACAGCAATCAATTATCGCGGCACAAAAACAGGAAACCTTACTTTTGATTTAAACGGGACTGCTTATGATTTTAACGAGTCTTTGATAAGCACTTCAAATGTTTTAGAATATTCAGTTGATGACGGCACTGCTGAAGACACGGCGGATTGTGTCGGATGCGGAGGAGGATATAATTCGCAGCAGGGCTTCACGCTGGGATTCAATGAGCTTCAGGCAAGCCCTAAGGGAAAAACATGCTATATTAAATACGGCACCTGTTACAACACAAGCAACAGCGGAGACTTAAAGCTCACAATAGTTTCCGGCGGGCTTCAGACATATGATATTGACGAATCAAAGATATCTGTAAACTGCTCTTCGGGTTTTGAATGGATGCTTGAGCCCGTAAACTGTGATCATGTAGTTAAAGATAACCTTCTTTTTTTCAGCTGTGAAAACTGCTCAGCAAATACCAATTACCGAATAGCCGCAGACAACAATTCTGCAAGTGGCGGCCTTTCACAATATGATGGTGATGGTGACAGCACATTTGACCCGGTCACCAAAAATTATCTTGTGCGCTTCTACACCAACGAGTCTTTGGCATATGATTTTATAGACACAGCTGTTCCGTGTTCCAACATAGCGACTAGCGAAAATATAACCTACGAATGTTCTGGCTGCAATAATACCGAATACTATAATATTCTATTAGGGTCGGAATCAAGCGGAAATACATGGGAATACAACGGGACTTTATGGAATGCCCAAAGTGCAGATGCGCTTGTTCGCGCAGGAAGCACGGAATCCTTCAAATACACGCGCATAACTACAGAAGTCAATTGCGATGACATCAACACAACAAATAATATATCCTATTACTGCGCAAACTGTGCTGTTGGGGAACCGGACAACCATTATTACTTAATAACAGATTCAAGTACCGGCGGCGGCGATTCTTTTTGGAAAAACGGAAGCGCTGAGCCTTCAAATCCTGTTTCCGGCCGCGATTACATGGTTCGTGTAAAAACAGAATCCCTTCTTTATGACTGGACAAAAACAGAAGTCAACTGTGCAGATATAACACCCTCAAAAAACATAACCTATCAATGCCTGAATTGCGCAGGTTCGAACACATATAACTTATTTTTTGATACATCAACATCAGGGAATTCTTATGATGGGGCAATGTCGCTTATTCCCGGAAAAAACGCAATGATGAGATTGTACTCAAACACATCGCACCAATCCAATTGGGTCAGGAAAGAAGTAGACTGTTCGGATTTGTCAAACAATTACAACATAACTTATTCTTGCAGTGATTGTGACAATAGCAACAATTACAATATCATGTATGACTCAAGCACAAGCGGGGATTCGTACAGTTCTGTGAATGGCGGCAGCTCATGGATACCGGAAACAACGAAAAATGCAATGGTGCGAATAGAGCTTTTTGGTTCAGGCATTGGCGATGAGATTATTGCATCTGAAAACAACATACTTCGCGTGTTCAATACATCCATTATAGAGCTTTGGAGTTATTCGCTTCCGTCTACGATATATTCTATAGATATAGGGGATATCGCCGGAAGCTCTGAAGCCGAAGTTCTTGTAGGGTTTTTAGGAGGGTATTATGTTTTTGACTCTTTTGGAGATGTTGTTTACAATGACACAAGCAATTTTGTCCGGGTGATTGCAGTAGGATCTACAGGAAACGGAGGGTTCTATGTGATTGGAACCAATGACGGTGAAGTGATTGGAAAGACATCAAGCCATACAACTGCATGGAGCTATGATACAGGATCAACCACAATAAAGATAAGAACAATTTCAATTGGCGATGCAACTTCAGATTCCGGAAACGAGGTTGTGGTCGGCCTTTCAAATGGGGGGGTTATTGTACTGAACAGTACCGGGGTTCCCATATTTTCAGGCACTTACGGAACCGACACGCTTGATTCTGCAATAGGCGATACGCATATTTACACAGGAAACGAAATAGCAATCGTTTCAGGCAACAATTTCGGGTATGTGCTGAATTACAATTTTGCCCCGCTTAACCCATCAATTGATATCGGGGATGACAGCTCAAATGAGTGGACATATTCCGGCACTTTGAGGGGCAGTACTATGGCTTATGGCGGAACGCTTGTCAGTGAATTCAACAATAAGCTTGCACTCTGCGCAGGTTCCGATAAGTGCAATATCTCGGTGGCATTTAATGTTCCTGATCCCACAGAATTCCGTATACGCCTGCCGGAGGTAACATTTAATTACAATGCCGCAGGGGTTATAGGTTATGCACCGGCAACCAGCTGGGCAAAAATCAAAAATGTCTCTGTTGATGAAAGCGTTTATAATGGCGCTCTGAAGATAAGCTATAATTCTTCTGTCATGCCTCTTTTTGTGGATTATATAAGCTCTACAAACATTGGATTCTTTACAAACAGCATTTTTAATCGCGCAACATGCGGTCTTGTTTCAGGAACAGCATCTCTTGGCTATGTGAACCGGGAAACAGGAATCTCTTACGGATGCGGCCGCGGGTTTTTTATACCTACGATATATTCAAGAGCCGATGATTATCTTTGGTACAATACAAATGCAGGAATTCCTGTTCGGAAAAACATGTCAGCAATATACATTGAAGGGTCTGACAAAGCCAAAAATGTGACTGTCTACAGGGCAACAGCCCTTACAAACCAGACACTTCTTGATGTTGTCGCCAATGCATCCTTCGATGATCTGGAACTTACAGGAAATGTAACGCTTTCAGTTGATTTCTACGACAACGGCACCTATTATGACATCACGCCAAGATATACGAATGGCACAATAATGGACGGCTACGGTTGCAAGGCATATACATTCCCTGTAAATATGAGTGGCATAGATTCTTCTTTAGAGGACATGACAGAAGCAGTATTTACAGCCTGCCAAAATGACACAGATTCAAACACACGGATTGATTATTTTTCCTGGACCCAGCCAATCCTTACTTCTTCAGGAAAACTTTATTCGAACACAGACTACAAGATTGCGGCATCCGCGAATTCTGAACCCATATTAAGCGACATAAATGCAACAACCCTAATATACTGGGGCGATGCTGTAAATTATACAGTCAATGTAACAGATGATGACGGGGATAATGTGAATATAACCCTTTGGACTTCAAAGGACAACATTGTGTGGAACAAAGGCGAACTGAAATCACCCTCTCCGCCCCAATATGTGATGTTCAGTAAGACAACAGGCAAAACATGGGCAGGCGCAAATTACTACAAGCTTGAATACCATGATGTAAATTACACAACATACCAGGAGATACACCCAAAGAAAAACACAACGACATATACAGGGCCTGTTGTTCTTAAGCACAATATCACCGTATATAATATAACCAACAACAACAGTATCATGAGCCTGCAGGATACAAATTCCAAAATCACTGTTTATGTGAATGACATCTATCTAAAAATTCCTGTGAATGACACCGTGCAATGCGTTCTTTGGGTTGAGACTGCAGGAACTTATGAAATGAATTCCAACATAAAAATCCCGAACTCTACAGGGTACTGTGTTTTCAGCCTTTTTTCGGAAAGCTACGAGCCCGGAGAGCATAAATGGAAAGTAAACATTTCTGAAAGCAGTTATTATAACTCAAATACGACTGATGAATTCGTGGTCAATTTTTCAAACACCCTTGCAGCACTTGTTGTTTTTACACCTACAAGCCCCGGACCGGTATATAGGAACAAAAATATTCATCCACTGGAAAATTTCGTAAACTGGACTGTTACAAACATACAGGATGGAAATGGAGACCCGCTTACAGGGGTTTCATACAATGTCACTTTTGGTGGGGTTGAAATTGATTCCGGTGTTGCTGCAACAATGGCATTTAATGGCTCATACAATATATCGGCAACAACGAATATTGGTTCCAAAGAACTTAGGATTGTTTTTGAAAAGACCGGTTTCGGAGCATATCAATACGCAGAGTCGTATGATCTCTACGGGGATTTGAAGATTGATATCACACAGCCTAACAACAACAGCATAGTTTACAAAACCGCACCAAATAATACATTACTGCTTAAGGTAAACCTTACAGATGAGCTGAACAACTCCATTGGTTCCGGAAATGTTGATTTCAGCAAGCCGCAAGGAATCTGCGTTGCAGGCATCCAAAATGAGGGCGGGGGGATATATTCATGCAATTTCCGGCCGGATTCAGGCCTTGCCCCGGGAAACTACACATGGTTTGCAAATGCTTCTTTTGCGTACCATAACTCAACCACAACAGAGGCACTTACTATTCTTGTGCGCGATAACATAACAGCAAGCACAGGTATTTTGCCTGTACCCCCCGGATCCCTTTTCAAGACAGGGAACGAAAACAGGTCAATAAACTGGTCATTTGGTTCTGTAACTGACGGGATAAACCCGCTTGATAATGTTTCCTACTATGTTTTCTGGGATGCGGATGTTGTTTCATCAGGGACAGCAGACAGCACAGGCACAAACGGAAGCTATGCAATAAATTCAACCGAAATTGTTGGAGACCATACTTTCAAAATAGTGCTTGAAAAATATACTTACAGGAATTATACTTATGAAACCGCATATAATGTTGCGGGTTTAATGAACGCAACAATAATTTCGCCGCTAAACATGAGTGTAGTTTACAAAACAGCACCAAACAACACACTTGTTCTTAAAGTCAATGTAACTGATGAAACCGGCACCCCAATTAACACATCCACAGTAACATTTTACACCCCAACAGGGTATTGCCTTTACGGCGTTCAAAACGAGGGAACCGGAATCTATAACTGCACATATGAACCAGGAACAACTGCGCCTTTGGGCCAGAACCCGTGGTATGCAGAAGCATCTGAAACCGGGTTTGATGATTCTTATACCAATAACCATACAATGATTATTGGCGATAACCTGACAGCAGCAGTTTCATTCACGCCCGAGGGCGATGTCTACAGGTACGATGGCTCTTTGGGGAATACAAGCATAAACTGGTCTATAGAGAATATAAGGGATTTAAGGCAGGAAAATCCTGTTTCAAATGTCAGCTATTATGTTTATTGGGACTCGGAAATTGTCGAAAGTGGTATAACAAGCAGCAGTG
>JAUVEX010000002.1 GCA_030594585.1 archaeon
ACAAATACCAAATAAACAATTAAATATCTATTCTTTTTTTGCAAAACCGTCTTATTTCAACGCATATACCCAATTTCGCAACAAATCAATAACCTTCCTTTGGTTTGTGCCGCACCATAAAATTGGTTCGAATTTTGTTTATCTCGTCTTCGGTTAGTCCAAACAGGATTTCTTCGCATTTAATTTTTCTAGAAATTTCGTGAAATATATCAATCTCTTGGTGCGTAGACATGTTTAAACGCCTTATGACCTAAGGTGCGCGCAATTAATTTTAAATTATGGTCGAATTTAGAATCGTCAGTTTTCTGCATTCGAATAGCCATATCATTAATACCATCAAAATGAATTTTAACGGAGCCGTTTATTATTGAATCTAAAAATAAATATTCAAAAAGATTATCATCGATTTCGCGCGGTATTCGTCTATCAATAACTGTTTTATTGTCATCGGTAAAATATATTTTTACGATATTGTGCAATCCAATAAATCCGCCAAGATCTAACTGATTTACTGCGTTAGTAAAAACTGCAAGCGGATCTTCAGTCCATTGAAGAGCCTCAATGCCGGTAATTAGATTGGGCGCTTCTGGAAAGGTTACATTGGTTATATCTTCGCAAACACGTATGGGTGCATATACATCACCCAAAACTTCGGGAAATTCTGAGGGATACTTATACTTCAATACATCTATATCCATTCCGTAATCTATAGGATACAAATCAACACCATATGCTATTAGCCTATCAGGCTCAATTCCGTCCTTTTTTAAAAAAAATTTCGCCTGCCTTTGAGCAATCTCATTTCCGCATCCTAAATCAACCCATACAAGTTCATCGTTAGATTCCAAATAAGAGCGTATCATGCCATACAGGACCGAGTCGTACGAAGAGGTATTATTAAAAGAAGTATCATCTTCAAAACCCAATAACTTACTATATTCTATCAATGGTCTAGATCTTCCAGCCCATTTATTTTGTTCCGTTAAATCTAATTCTTTAAAAACCATAAAACATTATTTTGGCGTAAAATATTTAAATATATCCAAATTAGTACTACTTCTTGGTGTTTACTTATGTTTAACCCCACACACCTTGATTTCGCAACCAGTGAATCAACTTTGTTTGGTTCTATGCTGCTGTTAATTTTTCTCGAATTTCGGTTATATTGTCTTCGGTTATGGCATATAGCGCTTCTTTGCATTTGGTTAGAAATCTTGGTGCGCCGGCAACCATTTTCTGGTATTTTTCAATATCTATTTCCCGGTTAGCATAATACTGCGCGTCTATCCTGAGTTTCATCGCATCCCGCATATCGATTACATCCCCTGCAGCAAAATAATCCAAAAGAAATTTATCCATAAATTCAATGGTGCATGAATGATTCTCGCATTTTACGCCAATGCGCATTAAAACAGAATATAGTGCGAAATACATCGCATAATACGACGAAGATATTTCCCAATCCCTGTTTTCTTTTAGAACAGATGCTGCTTTTAGCGCATCTTCTGCTTTTAAGATGTATATGCGGCTCATGTTTTCGCTTGGCTCAACAAGCTCTAAGCCATTTTTAACATTAAGGCACCACTTAATCTTTTTCATATCTGAACCTCCTTAAGATATAAACATAAGACTGGATGTCATTTAATATTATGTGGTTTTGCATAATCTCTTCTAAAAACGGATCTTTTTTCTTTAATGCTTTTTTGAAAACATTCCCAGGATATGATTTGACATTTATTTCAATCTTATAGGCTTTTGAAATTTTGTCCAGTTCATTCGGTTTATAACTTCCAACAACAAATAAATCCAAATCAGAATCTTTTTTTTGTGTTCCTTTCGCATAGCTTCCGAAAATAACAACAATTCCCTCACAAACGGGCACTATTTTTGAAGCTATTTCCTTCATGAATGGCTGTTTTTTGTAAAAATCCATTGTTCTTAGATGCTCTAAGATAGAAATAAACTGAACAGACAGTTGAGTATCATCAAGATTTAAAGAATAAAGCTTGTTTTTCCCCTGAGTTGTGCTTTTAAGAAATTTTTGACTCTCAAATTTTTTGAGTGTGTTTGCAACAGTTTTTTGATTAAGATTTTTCTTTTTTGCAATTTGGCTTCCCGTAAGTTTTACGGTATAGTCTCTTGCAAATTCTTCGAAAATCTGTATATGAATATTATTAAGTAACATATTACTTATATAAGTAAGTAATTATTTATATAGTTTTCGGTATTAACAAACAAATCATTCCTTAACCACACACACCCCAATTTCTCTTAGAAGCTGGAAACATGCGTTGGTTCCAACTACTCTGTGTCATCCGACACAAAGGCATATGCATATCTATAAAAATAAGAAAAGCCCCAATAGATGTATCATTTCAAAGGGTGTGTTTTCAAATGGCAAAGGCAGTAAAGAAAAAAGCAGTAAAAAAAACAGAAACTATAAAAAAAGCAAGCAAGCAAGCCAAAAAAGCAGTCAGGCAGCCTGTTAAAACAAAAAGCCCGGCAGTAAACAAATTCTTATTTGGGCATGAAAAAATGACAAAAACAGACATAATAGAAATCATAATGTTTGTCTCAATGTTTGCTTTCATGCTGTTTGTGTATTTGAAAGTTCAGGAAGTCATTTAAGTGTTTGAAATCCTTGCGGTTATTTTGGGAATTCTTTGGATGTTTGACTTATACCAGACACTAAGGCTTACAAAAAGGTTTGGAAACCGAATTGAAGAGAACCCTTTTGCACGGTTTCTCTTAAAGCATAAAAGAATTGATTTTGTTATTTTCAAGCTTATTGATCTTTTATTTGTTGTCGCAATCATGTATTTTGTAAATGTTCAAAACATAGTGCTGGCACGAGGGCTCTTAAGTGTATTTGTGCTCATATATGTGTTTACAGTTGTGCACAACCAACGGGTTTACAAAGGAATGTACAAACTTTATTAAGTTTATTGCTTTTGTTTTTTAACAAGATATATGAATATCTAGGTATATCAATATCTCAATATCTTAGTGTCTCAAGAGCCCATTATAAAAGCACTGTGCAAAATATATAATAACAGAAAAGATGATGGTGTAAAAACATGATTGTAGGAATAAATTTGGATTCTATTGACGCTAAAAAACATACAGTCCCTGCAGGCAATATCCGTATTGACAATAATGTCAATATTGTTCGCGTAAAAGAGACAAAAATACCTATCTTTGATGAGAAAATCTCACAAATTGGGTTCAAATTTATAACAAAATACTCAAAAGAAGATGAAGTAATAGGAACAATCACAATAACGGGGAGCGTTCTTTTCAGGGGCGATACCGAGCAAATCAAGAAAACATATTCTGAAGAAAAAAAACTGCCTGAAAAAATAGGCCTCATTGTTGTAAATGCAATACTTGCCAAATGCATCACACAGACAATACATATTTCCGAGCAGGTTTCACTCCCCCCACCAATTAGCATGCCTTCGGTTTCACACAAAAAGAAGCAGAATCTTGAATATATTGGGTGAGCTTAAGAACCAAAAAATATATATACTCAAAAAATATAAATAAGATATAGTTATTAAAAAAATATCAATAGAATGAATAAAATAAAAAGAATATATTCTATTAGATAAAATAAAATATGGATGATACATAATATATATTGTAGAATTTGCGGCGATTATATGGCGGATAAAAAAACGATGTTAGAGGAGCTATTTTTACATGACAAGCCAGTAAAGATACTTGTTGCCCTAAAAGAAGGTGGGGACAAGGCATACGCATCCACGCTTGCAAAGGTGGCAGACTGCACATATTCACATACAGTAAAGATACTTGATCTTTTTGAAAAAATCAATTTGGTCGCTTTTGAGAAGAAAGGCAGGGTAAAATACATCAAATTAACAGAAACAGGCGACGATATTGCATTCAATCTTGAGAATCTTGTGAGAAAAATGAACAAGATTCCGGGGAAAAAGAAATAATTTTTTTTGTTTTAGTTTTCTGGGAAGTTTATCCCATTTATTTAATTATTTTCTGCCTGGAAAAAATACAGAATATTTGGGAATTATTTCCCATTTATTAACGCAAAAAACCAACTGCCAAAAAAGGGCTATTCCGCATAATACTAGAATGAAAATAGGAGTTTGTTTATTTTTTGCCCGATTTGGTGCAATATCCCGCCCACATTGTGGGAAAAGGGTCTATTCCTATACTGTCTAAACCAGAGCATTTTTCAAAACCCTTATTTTTCAAAATTCATTCCAATATGTATAGGAATACGAAAAACTATAAATACCTGTAAATACCCTATATTTTTGGGTGAAATTATGGCAAAAAAACCTAAAAGATACCAGACAACAATCACGATAAAACCTCTTGAAACCCCGGACTTTGAATCATTATTACAGCTTCTTTTCAGGGGAACCAAAAACCCTGATCTTCCGGAACATGCGCTAAAGTTCCTTAAGGGCTTAAGAAGTGCAGGTGAAAATGGGCGGTTTGAGCGGGCCAAATGGGAAGAATACTGCACGGCAAACAACATAAGCAAAACAACATACTATACTATGATAAACAAGCTTATAGGGCTTGGGCTGATTGAGGTTGTTGAGAGAGATTTCTACAAGCTTTCAAACCGGTCTGAGCGCTTCTTTGAAGCAATTATTTTGTCTATAAGGGCATTTATGTCAAAAAAAGTCCAAAGCTCTTTGTGAGAGTTAATTTGTGTCAATACTCTCACACCACAGGCCATATTTTGGCAAAAATACTCGTGAATTTGAAGAAAATTGTCGTTTTTTATGTGTTTCCACTGTTTAAGCTACCATATTTGACAAAATACAGTAAAAAAAGCATATTGTTTATTTTAAAAACACATACTATGGGCGCTAAAAAATAGTTGTTTTTGGGAAGTTCTTCCGATATATTATATTTGGGAAGTTTGTCCCAAATACATAAAAGATACCAGATAATATATTTCATAACAAGTATATTATTACATATAGTATCTAATCCATAGAATATATCTTATTTCTAATAAACAATATTACAAATAACAATTGTTTAAATATATAGAATATAACGATTATATCATATTATATATTTTTCGATAAATATGCACAAAAATGTGAGAGTTAGGCAAACAACATTTTATGCAAAAAACGATAACAATAGAAGAAATCAATCAAATTGGAACGAAAACAGGGCAGACAAATATATAATTGGCGGTGAAAATAAGAGCGAGACTCATGAAATTAAAAATAACTGCGGAAGCCAAGATTTTTATAAAAACCGCTGCATCCGTCATTGTTGCGTATACTTTCTTTGAAAAAAAGCCCGTATTTGTGAGTGTTGCGCTTTTGTTTCTTATAATAATAACCTATTTTTTAAGAAAAGACAAAAAAATAGACAAAAACAGGCGCACGGTGGAGCGAATAAGCGACATTTTTGTCTTTACGGGTGCGTGTTTTTTCAGCATAACAAATATCCCCGTTTCTGTAGGCTCATTTATTGCAATCGTAATTCTCGGGTATATCCCTTTTCTATGGTCAAAAAAATCCCATATGGTGCGCCTGATTGTTATTTTAGCAGCAAATACAGCTTATTTTTTAGGCCAGCCAAATGCCCTTGATTTCGGCCTTTTATTGTCTGTTTTAATAACAATACGCAACAGCATTAAAAATTTTTCAGATATCAAAAATAAGCTTTTAAAATATACTAAAACAACTAAACATATGAAACAAGCAATAATTGTAAGGCGGGATCTTAACTTATCAAAAGGAAAAATGAGTGCTCAAGTGGCGCATGCATCTGTTTCTGCATATAAGAAAGCAGATAAAAAAGATGCTGAAATGTGGGAATTAGAAGGCCAAAAAAAAGTAATCTTAAAAATTGCGGGTGAAAAAGAGCTTTTAGAAATATTCATGAACGCAAAAAAAGAAAAAATCCCCTGCGCACTTATAAAAGATGCAGGGCGCACAGAAATCCCTGAAGGAACAATCACCTGTGCAGGCCTTGGCCCGACAGATTCTGATAAAATAGACAAGGTGGCCGGCCACCTAAAACTATATTGATGTGTTTTACATGCTTTGGATTGATGTTGTTTTCTGGGGCACATACTTTGTCTCTTTATATCTTACAATATTTCTGGTATATACTTTTTTGGAGAAAAATCCGCGCGAAAAAAAACCAGTGCTAAAAAAACACCCATATGTAAGTGTAATAATACCCGCATACAATGAAGAGAACACAATAGCAAATACAATAAAATCCGCCATCAATATGGATTATCCGCGCAAATTCTTAGAGATTATAGTTGTAAACGACGGCTCGAAAGACAAAACACTATCAATTGCTAAAAATTTTGCTGAAAAAACAAAAGACATTGCAATTCTCGTAATGAACCATAAAAATGTGGGTAAGGGTGCTTCAATGAACCGGGCAATCGCAAAGGCGCGCGGGGAGTTTGTAATAAGCCTTGATGCGGATTCATTTGTTGCAAAAGACACACTCAAAAAAATGCTGCCTTATTTTGAAGACAAATCAGTTGCATCTGTTTCTGCGGTAATGAAAGTGAGAACTCCAAAAAACATATTACAGCAGCTGCAATGGCTAGAGTATATACTATACGCCTTTATGAAAATAGTTCTTACCACAATACACTGCCTGCATGTAACTCCCGGACCTTTTACAATATATCGCAAAAGCGCATTGAAGGACATTGGCGGCTTTGATGAAACTTCGATTGTCGAAGACCAGGAAATAGCCTACAGGCTCCAGCGAAAGCATTATTGTTTGGTGCAGTCCTATGAAGGGGATGTCACAACAATTGCGCCTAAGAACTTAAAAGAGTTATACGCGCAGAGAAAACGGTGGTTCAAAGGATCTATAATCACGCTATACCAGCACAGAGACATGATATTCAACAAGAAATACGGGGATTTCGGCATGTACCAACTGCCTTCTCTTTTGGGCGGCATGATGCTTCTTTTTGCTGTAATAATAATGGTTGTGCGCGGGTTTATTGTTCCTTTATACGAACAAATACGGCATCTGTATCTTCTTAACTTTGATTTAAGTATGTATTACACAACAAATCTTTCAGGAATGATTTCCGGGCTCATAAACACAATGTTTTCTTTTGATTACGCCAAGCTATTCATAATCATTGTTCTTTTTTCAGTAAATATAGCGCTCCTTATAAAAGCGCACAAATACACCAATGAAAAAATAAAGATTGCAAACATAATCCCTTTAGTTTTGTTTTTTATAGTTTATTTCATAATCTTAAGTTTCATGTGGATTGGAGCAATAATTGATTTAATAAAATCAAAACAAAAAAACAACTGGGGATAACCATCAGAAGAATACAAAAGAACAAATATGTTTTTGTGGGGCTGCTTACAGTCCTTATTTTCAGCCTGGGGCTTCTTCTAGGGCTGTTTGTAAACGAATCTAAGCTAAACTACATACAACAGCTAAGCAAAACACAGCGCGCAGATTACGGAAGCCTGCAGTTCCAATACAGCTACATTGAAACACTTGAAAACAAAGACATGAGTGATGACGAAAAATGCGGCGTTCTTGCGGCGACTCTTGAAAACAACCTTAAAATGCTAAGCCCGGCTCTTGAAAAAATAGAAGCGTACGAAACAAGCGGGGATGTAGAAAACGAAGATTACCTTCTTTTAAAGCGGGAATACACCATTGCGAATTTAAGGTACTGGATACTTGCAGAAAAAAGCAAAAAAATGTGCATGACAGATACTGTAAGTGTGCTTTATTTCTACACAAAAAACTGCCCCGAATGCAATGACCAGGGATATATACTAACGCAGATGAAAAAAGTGTTTGAAGATTCACTTCTGGTATTTCCAATAGACACAAGCATAAACGAGCCGGCTGTTGATGTACTTACAAGACAATACAACATTACAACATATCCTACCTTAATCATAGAAAAAAAGCGCCTGCACGAAGTAAAAGACAAAAACGAATTAACAGAAATAATATGCCCTCTTTATTTTAACAAGACAAAGTATACTCTTTGTTCCGGTGGTTAAATGGACTTTGTAAAAAAAAGAGTTTTCTTTTTTGGACTTCTTAGTTTTGTTATTGCTATAAATCTCTATATACTTTCCTTTAAAACTGGGCTTTGGTGGGATGAGGGGGTTTATATCGGCATCAGCAAATATGTCTGGTCTTTTGGAAGCACAGGTTATTTTGAAGTTATCCGACCGCCTGTTCTTCCAATAATTATCGGTGCTTTTTGGTTTCTTGGATTTAATCCACTAGTTGCCGGAAAAGCCATCATTCTTCTATTTTTCATAGGAATGCTGTTTTTGACATATGAAATCGGGAGAAATTTATGGGACCGTTTTACCGGATTTTATTCAGCACTTCTTTTGGCATCAACACCCTTTATCTATTCATACTCAACAAAAATACTTTCGGGAATCCCTGCCGCATTTTTCGCGCTGCTTGGAATTCATCTTTACTTGTCCAATAAAAAACCAAAAGCACTTTTTTTCTGTGGTGTGGCTCTTGGACTTTCATTCCTTACGCGATTTCCGGGAGGTATTGCTTTTGGTGTGCTTGCATTATTTATTTTTTTAATCAATATAAAAAACATAAAACTCGCACTAAAGAATTGTGTTGCTCTTTTTTCCGGCTTTTCTTTGATCGCCGTACCATATCTTATTTACAATTTTTATGCATACGGCAATGCGCTTTTGCCTTTTTTTGCGGCATCAAGAATCATTGACGCAACTGCGTGGTTTCATAAAAGCGGTGTGTTTTTCTATATGATTGAGCTTTTTTACCACAATCCTTTTTTCATATTTTTGGTTTTCGGTATCGCTTATATGCTATACCAAAAATCGATTCAGAAAATGCATATTCTTATTGGCTTTATGTTTCTCGCATATTTTTCCTATTTCTCATTTTTTCTCGAAGCAAAAGAGCTTAGGTTTTCTTTAATTTTTCTGCCATATGTTGCCCTTATTGCGTCTTTAGGGATGAACCGCCTGCTTAAAGCAATGTCTATAATCCTATACCGGGCAGATGCAATAAAAAAACTAAAGGCATCAAATTCCAAAAATGTATTTACCGTACTTTTTATTGCGGTCTCTTTTATGACTGCTTCTTTTGGATTCGTCACACTTAATAGTTCCCATCTTCGCTGGCTTGAAGAGCCCCAAACACAGGACCCATACAATGAATTTTTGTTGTTTGTTGAAAACCACAGCACAAATGAATCTATCCTTACTTCAAATCCGACAATTGCAGCTTATACTGATTCACGGGTTTCGTATCTTCGCGGCTGGGTTGCAGCAGAAGAAATATACTCACGAGAAAAAGACACTTCAGGCACTCTTATAATAGATACCTGCGCGCTTGACTGCGCGCCTGATGATTTCATATGCTATGAGTCAAAAGATAAATTTATCACCAAAACAAAAAAGGAAAATACTGAACTTTTCAGCACCACAGCAAACATAACAGGAAGATTATGCACATATTCGGTGTATGAAATCAATGAGTTTACGGGTTAATTTGATGAATACTAAAGAAAACAAAATTCTTTTTGCAATATTTTTGCTTGCTTTTATAATGCGTGTGATGTTTTTTGACACATCATACATAATCTGGGATGAAAGCATATATTTGATGCATGGAGAATTGTATGCCGGAATGGATGTGGGTTATGAAGAGACATTTTTGCGCCCCCCACTATTGCCGTTTTTGTTATCCCCTTTTGCACTGCTTTCGCACGAATCTTATGAAATACTATCAAAGATTTTTATGATTCTTTTAAATTCGCTAATTGTGATCCCTGTATATCTTCTTGCAAGGCACATAAACAAAAAAGCAGGCCTTTTAACGGCACTTTTAATTGCTCTTCTCCCTGTAAGCATCATCAACAGCAGATATGTGCTTACAGATCACTTAGGCGCCATTCTGGCACTTTTGAGTTTTATCCTTTTCTTTTTAGGCACAAAAGACAAAAAGTCCGCACTGGTTTATGCGGGCGCGTTTGTTTTAGGGCTTGCAATACTTATGAAATTCACGAACATGCTTGTTTTTCTTTTGATTTTGCCTCTTTGTTATATGCTTTTGTCAAAAAAAAGAACAAAGGAAGCTGTTCTTGCTCCGGTAATTTTTCTTCTGACTGTTGCACCATATGCAATATACAACTTAATCAAATTCAAAGACCCTATTTATCCTTTAACAAGGGCATTTCATGTTGTTTCTGAAAATGACCCGATAAAACTTGATTTTCTTTTTTACATATTCAACGATATGTTTGGTCCGATTTTTCTGGTTTTGTCAATTGTGGGAATATACATGTTTGCCAAACAATGTGTCTTGCTTGAACGAAAAAAAGATGACAAGATATTTAACAGCATTCTTTTATTCGCGTTTTTCTCTGTTTTTGCTTATTTTGTATTTATTGCCGGAAGAGGTACAGCAAAACCCACAGGCATTGAATGGGAGATTGAAAGGTTCGCGTTGCTGCTGATACCTTTCGCGCTTTCTTTTTGTGCGTATGCAATCATAGAATTAAGCCAAAAAATACCAAAAAGAATCAGAAACACAGCAATAACTGTTTTGCTTGTGATTTCTTTTGCGTTTCTTATGCCCCAGTATGTACGGACATACACGCCGCAGATAGAATTTGAGGATGGCTTAAGGCATGTTACAGTTGATATTAGCGAATACATAAAAATTAAGAATATAACAAATATCTCATGCATTGGGAACTGCCCGCCTGTTGCGTATTATTCCCAAAAAAAGATTGATGTGTTTTACAACAAGAAAACGCTTCTTGAACGAGGCGCTAAACATATACTTGCTTTTGAACCGATTGATAATGGATCTCTTGCTCTTGTTGAAAAAACATGCAATAAAACAAGATGCGCGTATCTCTACAGGCGTTTGTTTTAATGTGCGTGGGTTATAAGTGCAAAACTAATATAATATTGTTTGAATAATGTGGTGCTTATGGAAGATAAGAAATCCGAAGAAAAAGAAGAGAAAAAGGAAGAGACAAAAGAAAAAAAAGAAACCGGTTTTTTAGTCCTTATAGCTCTAATCGGTATTATTTTTTTGGTGTTTGCATTTGTTTTTGTAAACTTCACAACAGAAAAAACCCTTGAGGAAAAATGCACAGCATATCAAAACGATCCCGGACTCCTTTATGACTGCATATGCATGCCAACAACACGATTAAATAATGAAACAGACCTTGTAGATGTAAAAACAGACGGGCTTTGCACCTGTTTCTGTGATATCGGGAACAATCAAACTGCAGATATTGAAATCAGGGTTGCAAATTAGTAAGGGCTTTTTAAATTTCAAAAAACTGCCTCAGAAAAACCGTTGCATAACTGCCTTTTTTAAGCGTGAAACGCATAACAGCTTTTGTTTTGCCAACATTTAATTCATCTTTTGAAACATCAAGGATGCTAAAGTCCTTATATGATGAAAAAGCATCTCGTTTCTCGCCCTCGCTTGAAAGCTCGGGCATTTTTTCTGAGCGAAACATTTCCGGCAGGATTTTATCATTCTTTAATATTTTTTCAACAACATCGTCTTCAACAGACGAAAATATCCTTGATGAAAAAAGATATCCCGGGAGCGGTATTTTTGTTTTTGATGTCACTTTTTTAGTATCGATCAATTCAAAAAGCGCGCGATTAAATATATCCGACTGATAAGCGGACACAAACATCTTTCTTAAACCTGACGGAATTGTCCTTAAGGCGCCTGCAAAATCATCCTTGTTTTCAATCAAGTGCCGTAATATGTCTTTTTCATAAACGCAGTTAAAAGGAAATTTGCGGTATGCCGCGTCAAGGTCTTTGAATGCGTTTTTTCTTACAGAATTAAGCTCTTTTGAATCTGTTTTCCCGGGCATTGAAACATATGTTTCAACTGCTTTTCTAATGGCTCCGCAGATTATATGTTTCCCTACAACATGGCTTACGGGCCTTGAAGAGCCAAATCTCTGCTCGCCGAAAAAGTTCGGGAAAAACCCATTAAGTGTTTTTTCTTTTTTTTCTATATGTTTTTTTATTTTTTCGGGGCTTTCGCTTAAATTCCTTACAGTTATTGTAAACCGATTCGCATCCAAAGCTCCGAGATAGACTTTTTTACTATAATACAATGGAGTTATTTTGACATTGTTCAGTTTTATTTTTTCAAGCTGCTCTTTTTTTAATTTGTATGCCGACGCCCTTTGAGCAGTTATTGCTTTTTTGTCTTTTATCCCGGCAACAGTTATTTTTGCATCTGAAATTTTGAGTGCTTTTGCTATGTTTTTTATAGCAATGAATGTGTCGGTATCTTTTTTCTCAAGCACAAAAACCAAAAAGTCCCCTTTTTGCGTATTGTCAAAATTATATGTTTTCCCAACTTCGATTAAAGTTCCTTTTGGGGTTATCTCCTCAACAACAAAATCCGGGGTTTTTGATTTTATCGCGGCTTTTGGCAGGATTCCGTTGTTTTTCATAACATCAAACATAATAGTATATGCTTACAGCAGACATATAAACTTAAAAAAATACCCACCACATATAACTCACAAATATTGTATAAGGTGATTTAATGACCATAATCGGAATGAATTATAACAAAATACTTGCTGAAAAAACAAGCTCTGTTCGTGTTAAAAACATAAACACAGCACCAAAAATAACCGCAGTAAAAAAAAGCAAACTTAATGGTGTTGGCGCAAAAAATGTTGATGTGCTAATTATTGGTTTTGAATACGCCACAGAATATACTCCGGATGCCGGAAAAATACAGATAACAGGAGACATTGTATATTCTTCAGAAAAAACAGACGAGATTGATAAAGCCTGGAAAAAGGACAAAAAACTTCCTGCAAAACTACAAGTGCTTCTCATAAACCATCTTTTCAGGAATGTATCTGTAAAAGCGCTTGCGCTTTCGGATATGCTAAAAATGCCGCCGGTTGTAAACCTTCCACGGTTAGAAATCAAGAAAAAGGAATAGTTTTCTTTTCTTTTTCTTCTTTATTTTTTTCATTTTTTGGTATTTTAAGGGTCGCATCTTTTATGCGGACCCTGTTTGTTCTTCCTGCTCTTGTGCGCTCAATAATGCCTCTTTTTTCCATATCTTCCAAAATTCTTGAAATGCGCGCTTTTGAAAAATCAGTAATTTTTACGATATCCCGCTGCCTGCAATTTTCTCCTTTTTCCTGTATTGCCTCAAGTATGCTGCGCTCATCCCCCTTTAAAACAGAAAGAACCATTTTGCCCTTTTTTACATGTGTTCTCCTATAAAATACAACTGCTGAAAATATAATGGCTGCAAAAAGCACAATCGCTAAGGGAAGCGTGGTATTATCGCCAATGCTTATCTCTTCAAAATACACATTAAATGGTGTTGCTTTTCCAAGAGCGGGATTATCTAAAACCCAGAGAATTGTTGCTTTTCTTCCAGTGCCGCCAACAACACCATTCTGAGGATAATAGGATTCAAATCCTTTGTCTTGTACAATGCCATACCCTTCAGGAAGTATCAATAATACGGTTAAAACCTGTGTGGGTTCACGAACACTAGGAGTATATGCAAATGTTTTTGCATCCGCACTTTTAGAAACAAGATTGGGCGAATCATAGCGTAATGCAACAGTATAATTCTTTCGGTTTTTGTCTAATGGAGTGCATGCAATCTCAACGCCGTATGGCTTTGTCTCTGTGTCGCATACAAGAGTACCTAAAGAATCATGCACTTCAAGATTTGTTATTCTTGAATAAGCAGCATAGTATATTTTGTTTGTTGTAAGCTCCTGATAATTGACGGAAATATCGAACTGTGTGCTGTCATCGCCTATTGTTACGGTCATATCGTGATTTGTTATCTGCGATGCATATACCGGAGCTGCCATTAGAAATAAGAGTAATACCATTCCTGCTTGAAAAAACAGTCTTTTCATACATAAACCTTTACTACATTATTGTGCAACTCATGATTTCAACAGCATGCCGCCAATGCCTGCCTGCGCATACTTATGCATCATGTCTGCAACAGATGCCAACGCGCCTTGAGCATCCCTCATTGAAAGAATTATCTTTTCAGGGGCAATAACTTCAACAACGCTTGGAGCATAATTAATTACAATATTTACGAGGCCTTCAAATTCTCTTACAAATATTATTATTTCTGCAACCTGTGAGAAAAGAACTTCCACTCCTTGTTTTTTTATGCGTTCGGGCGCATCTATTTTTTCTGTTGCTGTAAAATTTTCTTCAGTTACAAACACCCTTTTTTCATCAGTGGTTATTGAATTTATGTGCTTCTTAAGTGATTGTTCTGCAATCTCTTTTGTTGATGCCTGAACCTCAAAAACAAGCCATGCCTTAATCCATCCTTTTTCTAAAAGTTCAGTTTCATCGTATTTTTTTTCTGCCATATAATCATCCGTATTTTCTTTTTAAGGCATAATTTGCCTTATTTTTTTAAACCAACGCTTTTTTGCCCTTATGGAACAATAAAATGCTTTTTATGGTGCTATGAAACAATTAGGTGGTTTAAATTTATAAACATTATTCATTATTTTTAAGAACTTTCTTGGTTTAAATTACTTTGGTTTTACACTTGGGGCACCTATTGCTTAACAAATAATTCTCAATTCTGTAACCTTTTCTTCTTATAACAATGTTTTTACAGGTCGGGCAATGCGTGTTTGAGTATCTTTCATCTTGAATATTCCCCAGATACACATGATTCAGGCCCGCTTTCTTTGCCATCTCAAATGCATTTATCAGTGTTTGTGTGGGTGTTGGCGGAACAGTTAGCTTATATGTGGGGTAGTATGCGGAGAAGTGAAGAGGTATATTATTGCTTATAGTTTTTACCCATGTTATGAGTTTGCTTATATCTTCTGGTGAGTCGTTGAGTCCCGGAATCAAAAGATTTGTAATTTCTGTATGTATGCTCAAATCAAACATTTTTTTGATTGTATCTAAAACAGGCTTTACTGACGGAACACCGCAGACGGTTTGATAAAAATTATCACTCATTGATTTCAAATCTACATTTGCGGCATCAAGATAAGGACGAATCTTCTCTAGTGGCTCTTTTGCAATATACCCGTTCGTAACAAAAACATTGTAAAGCCCTTGTTTTTTTGCAAGCTTCGCGGTATCAAACGCGAATTCATAGAATATTGTGGGTTCGGTGTATGTATATGCAATGCCTTGGCAATTGTTCTTTACTGCAAGCTCAACAATTTCTTTAGGTGTTGTGTTTTCACCTATTATGTGCGCTTCTTGAGATATTTCCCAGTTCTGGCAGAAAGAGCAGTGAAAATTACACCCAACAGTTGCAATTGAAAGCACTTTCGTTCCCGGATAAAAATGATATAGTGGCTTTTTTTCAATAGGGTCCACTGCTTTTGAGATTATTTTCCCGTAAACAAGAGATTTAAGCTCGCCTTTAATATTCTGCCGCACGCCGCAGTTTCCTTTTTTTCCTTCAATTATTTTGCAGTATCTTGCACAAAGCATGCATTGGACGGTGTTTGCATTTATTTTTTTCCAGAATAAAGCGTCTTTTACCATAGAACTATAATACACTCTGAATTTTATTTAATTGCTTACAAAACTTATATTTTTAATCGAAGCTTTATTATCTTGTTTTCCTTTGCATCTTCCACTATGAATTCCATGTTCTTTATCTTTATTTTCTCGCCTTTTTGTGGGATTCTCCCAATGCGATTTATTATATATCCTGCAACAGTGCCAAACCGGGCGTCTTCTATTTTTGTGCCAACAGTACTATTAAGCTCATCTATCGGCACTCTTGCATCAACAAGATACCCATTATCGGTGCGTTTTACCATAACCTCTTTTTTGTCGGTCTCATCGTATATTTCGCCAACAATTTCCTCTATCAGATCCTCAAGCGTGACAAGCCCTTCAACCCCCCCGGAATCATCAACAACAATAGCCATATGGTGCCTTTTTTTCTTGAACTCCTTTAAAAGAAAGTCAAGATTTTTTGTCTCCGGTATGAAAAACGCAGGCCTAAGCAGTTCTTTTATATGAAAATTGCCTTTAGTTGTATTCATTTTTTTAAGCAGGTCCTTGGCGTAAAGAATGCCTACAATATTGTCCTTGCTTCCATCATAAACCGGTATTCTTGAATATCCTTTTTCTGTCAAAAGATTCACTGCCTTATTTGGTTTGGTTGTTGCTTCAATACAGAACATCTCAGTTCTAGGCACCATTATCTGCTCTGCTTTTTGATTTGCAAAATCAAAAACATTTCGAAGCATTTCTTCCTCATCCCGTTTTATAACGCCCTCTTCTGCGCCAAGAGATATTGTTGTCTTAAGCTCATCATAAGTGACAAGAACTTCTTTTGATTTCCCGCCGGTAAGCCGTATTATTATACCTGTTATTTGTTCAAGGGCCCAGACCAACGGATGCAGAACCTTGCTTAAAAGTTCAAGAGGCCGCGCCATTAACAGTGATATGCTTTGAGCATTTCTGTGGGCGTATGTCTTTGGTGTTATCTCGCAAAAAACAAGTACTACCAGTGTTAAAATACCCGTTGCAATGCCCACGGCATTAGAGCCATATGCCTCTATTGCTATGAGTGTTGTTAGTGCAGATGCGGAAATGTTTACGACATTATTGCCCACAAGAAGTGTTATCAGCAAACGATGAGGGTTTTCCTTCAGGCGCATTAGTGTTTTTGCTCCTTTTTTCTTGTTTTTAAGAAAACTTCGAACCCTGATATCACTCAGGGAAAATATTGCGGTTTCGGATCCTGAAAAAATAGCTGAAAGTATTATAAAGAAAAAAAGAGTTATCAGTTGAACTTCCATCAAAAATCACAATATATTCCTATAGTATTCATTTACTTGGCACATATATTCCTATGCCGTATATAACATATAGTGTGTTTCATATTTAAAATTGTATTGCTGGAAAGCTTCTTTTTGTTACCACCGAAACATATATAAACTTTTGTCACTATTTAGAAACTACAATGGAGTGATAACTATGATTTCAAATAGAGTGTTATTCATTTTGACTATGGTTTTGGCTTATTTATTGATGGGTCCAAACGCATATGCGGCAAATAGTATTGATATAGAGACCTTGTCTTTCAGCGATGTACGCCCCACAATAGGCGATGTTGTTCTTGTTGACTTTAGGTTTGAAACCCGTTCTTCAGGCAGTCAAAAAGTAGTTGTATATGTATATGTTGACGGAAAGCTCCACAACAAAAAAACAGAATACCTTTATGATGGTGTTTATGAGCGCAGATTCTATATTGACACTTATGATCTTGAACGAGGAACCTATGATGTAAAGATAACCGCGAAAATATACGATGACCGCGGCTATGTGGATGATACAGACACAAAAAACAAATACCTTTATGTAAAGGGCGAAATAATAGACTCAAGAGTCTGCTACCATTACTATGATGATTATTATACAGACTATTATTATGACGGATACTGCTATACCTATGCGCCAAGAGTGTATAGGGCAGATGACAGGCATATCACAATAACACAGGTGGCTTATGATAAGGCGGCTGCTAAATATGAAAAAATCCCTGTAAAAATATATGTAAAAAATGACGGGAAATACACCGAATCTGTAAAACTTTCAGTTGAGATTAACGGCGTTGCCACAACAACAGACCGGGAATTAATTTACAGCGGTGATGAGCGCGCAAGAATAGTGTATGTAAATGCGCCCGGAACCGTCGGCACACACAATATAAGAATAAAGGCAGAAAGTTATAATGACCAGCATATTGTTGAAGATTTTCTGGAGGTTATAGGAACAACGCTTTCAGCAACAATAAACCCCAAAGACACTGCAAAAACAGGTGAATGGATACACATCTATGGATACGCCATGGATGGAAACTACGGCTCAGACAATGCTGTTAGAATATACAAGGATTCCTCTTATATTGAACAGGTAATGCCTAAAAGCACAGGATATTACTCTGCATATGTCCGTTTCTATGATGCAGGGGAACATATGATCCGCGTGCGTGTGGGAAGCCTTGAAAAAACAAAACAGATATTTATCGAAGGCGCTCCTAAGGCTTTGGAAACAACAACCGTGCCGATTGTAACAGATGTTACTGATACTACAGAAAAAGAAAAAGCTTACGAACAAACAATAAACAATTATAATACAACAAACAACAACATCACAAATAAATATTATACTGTAATTGTTGTTGCAGACGAAAACCAGACCGTAAATGTTGACGGGACAGACATAACAATAACTGTTGATTCCCCTGAAGACGAAGAAGAAATGATTGAAGAAAATATGCCTGAATTCGTTGATGTAAATGTAAACAGTAAAGTGCTTAATATCGAGCAATACAGCGGGAATACACTGAAAATAACTGTCACAAACCACATGAACGAAGCAAAACTATTCAGCATTGAAACTGATTTTGTCGACTCCCTTGCTTTTGTTTCAGGACCTGTTGTTGTGCTCCCGGGAGAAACAAAAATACTTCCGGTATATTTTAGCACCCGCGGAATCCAGGGAAAATATGACGGCACAATAAAAGTTCTGCAAGATGGTGATGTTATAAAGGACTTCCCTGTAACAATCCATGTTGTTGCCCAAAGGGAAAAAGAAACACCTGTAAGCAAGAGCGATTTCAGCTCTATCGGGGTGTATGTCATTATTGCGCTTTTCTTTTTGTTCTTGGTTGCTCTTGGTTATTTTGCAATGACAAAAACACGCACAAAAGAGTCTATGCGCCCGCTTGAGCCAAGATTCATCAGATCTTCAATTGGAAAGTATATTCCTAAAAAAAGCCAGGAAATGAAAAAAACAACATGGCCGGCTAAAAAAACAAAAGATGTTTATGAAGTGCCATGGGAGAATGTGATTTACTGAGTCGGAGTAAGCTTTAAAAGCTTTATTACTCAATAATGACTGCCTGTACTAACAGGTAGTTCAAACGCAATTGTGCAAATTTAGAGGTGTTATCAAATGAATATTATGGCAAAAATCATGTTTCTTGTAATTACGGCAGTATATGTTTTAGGCGCTCCTTTTGCGCTTGCAGCAACACATACAGTCGATTTGGATCTTACCACAACAACTGCTGCTGTGTGTCCGAGTAACACAGATCACATAATCGGGACAATTGAAAACACAGGAACCGAACAAGACACATATACACTCTCAGCAGATAATGATTGGGCAACTATTGCGCCCGACAAGATAACACTAAATTCCGGCCAAAAAAGCGAATTTCATGTTTATATAACCCCTTCTGACATTAATGCAGAACCAACAGAATACCCTATAGAAATAAAAGCATTTTCTTTAAATGCACAGGATTCTGAAACCATAACTCTTGATCTTCTAAAGTGCCATGGCGTTGGTATTGTTTTTGATAAGACTGTTGATACTTCCTGCCTTACCGACAGGGCAATATTTACAATGGATATCACCAATTACGGAACTGTTGAAGAAACATTTGACTTAACCACAACAACAGGTATACTGTCTAAAAAAACCATTGTTCTTGATTCAGGCATGACTGAAACAGTAGAGCTTAGTGTTGATGTAACCAAAGAAAAAGAAAATGTTTTTGTAGAAGCACAATCAAGAAACTCTTATGCTGCGATAACAGAAATTGTGGACATTGTTGGCGTAAACTGCTACGATGCAAAACTAAATGTTTTCCCTGAAACAAAAACAATGTGTGTTGACGAAGAATCAACATATACTGTAGAAATAATAAACCACGGAACAAAAGATGATACTTATGCACTTGAAACAAATTTCGGTGAGCTTTCAGACACAGAAATAAGCATCCCTGCAGGAGAGACAAAAACAACAACGCTAACTGTCTTTCCAATAGATATGGGGGATTATGACATCAATGTAGCTGCAAATTCCATTCATACAATCATGAGCGCAAAAGCAAAGCTTAGCTCAATTAACTGCAAAGGAATCGCAGTTCTTGCAATACCTCCTGAATTGTCTGTATGTAAAGGGTCAACTGCAAGATATCTTATCACTATGAAAAACATAGGAAGCAGGGCAGACACATTCACAATTGAAACAAATATGGGTGATATTGTAGATAGTGTGCTGGATATTGATTCAGGTGAGGTAAAAGACACATATCTTGAAATAGACACAAACGGTCTTGATTTCACCACATATGATTTTACAGTAACTGCGGCATCCACCATAGAAGATTCTGTAAAAGGCACACTCGTAGTTGAAAACTGCTATGGTCTTGACATATCTGTGGAGGAAAACACAAAGAGCGTATGCCCTGCAAAAGATGCCAAATACTTATTCACATTAAAAAATACCGGAAAAAATGACGACACATATAACTTGTCTGTTGACAACGGTTTAGGTGTGTTTTCAGAAGACTCAGTAACTGTTGATGCATTCAGCGAAAAAACAGTTGAGCTTTTCGTTGCAACTGCTTTTGAAGATGCCATGAACAAAGAGTTGACTGTCACTGCAACATCCCTGCATGTCTTAGAAACAGAAGACCTTGTAATTGGCTTCAAAGAAAAAGACGAATGCTATGGATATTCAATGAGCATAAACCCTGCAATAATTGAAACAGAAGAATATAAAGGATACATTTACACGGCAACAATCACAAACACAGGGCTTTACAGCTCAGAATACTCTTTTGAGGTTGACGGACCCGAATGGGTTACTGTAGCACCTGAAGCAACAGCAATTGATGCCGGAGAAAAAGATGAAACATTCATCTATGCAGCACCCCCTTACGGAACAACTACAGGGGCTTATACTATAACACTTTCTTCTAAAAACAAGGAAGGCATTATCAAAAGCGCTACTGTTCAGATGACTGTTGGAGGAGCAACACCAGAAGATATACCTGTTGCAGATGATGAACCAGCAGAGGTGACTGGAACAGAAACATACACCGCTAATGTAAACACAACAGAAGAGCACTTAATCGATGATGAAACTATTTCAATTACAACTGCGAGCTACACCACAATTGGTGGCGTAAAAAAATCATTTGACATCGGTTTTGAGACCGGGTCTTTTATTGTACATATCGGTGATACAAGAGTTGAGTATGAAAACCCGGAAATAGGTACAAACATATACGAAGTCCTTGTTGATGACACACTATATGAACTTGCGATAGATTTCATTGAAGCAAACACAACAACAAACACATACGCGTTTAATGTAGTTGGTATTGAAGTCACTGAAAACTATGAAGCAGAAACAACTGTTCCTGTGGATGATGTACCGGAAGAAAGCAAATCTTCCTCAAAACTCGTGTATGCGATTGTTATTGGAATCATAATAATTCTTCTGATACTTTTCGGTCCGGAAGCAGTTGATCTTATCTTCAAAGATGAGGAAGAAGAAAAGCCGACATTCGGAATTGCAGGCATTGGCCCTAAAAGAGAAGCAACACTTAAAAAAGAAGGAATAACAACTGTTGAAGAACTGTCAAACTGTGATGCAACGGATGTTGCCACAATACTTGGAGTATCTTCTGTCCAGGCAAAAAAATACATAAATGCTGCTGCAAAAAAAGTGCGCGCAACAAAAAAGGAAGAGAAAAAAGAAGAGAAACCCAAGGAAGAAAAAAAGCCTGCTAAAAAGAAAAAAGAAGAAAAAGAAGTCAAGGATGAAATAAAAGACATTCTTGACAACATCTAAATTCTTTTGGGTAACGCTTGTTACCTACCTCTTTAATTTTTAAAAATCATGAAATTTGGGTTCATTTGATGTATTTCAAGCTTTTCAACCTTGGTGGTTGAAAATCATGAAATTTGGGTTCATTTGATGTATTTCAAGCTTTTTAATTGTTTTGATGATATGGATTATACACAATTAAAAATCAGAAAGACTTTTCTGCGGCATTTTAAACTCTGATGTTGCTTTATTTTTATCTTCTTCGCTAAAAACAGCATAGCCATATTCACCGTCATACCCCGGCGCAACTTTTATATCCCCATTCCGGTTGTCGATTATTGCCTTTGAAAGCTCTTTTGTTATTATTGTTTCAAGCTGTTCTTTCGGTGCTTCAAGAAGGACGGCCATCTCGCTTCCGAATTTTTCTATTAGTGGATTATAAATTGCCCAAACTCTCTTTGTGGCGATACCTGAAATGCCGTAAAGCTTTGATATTATTTCAGATAGCGGCAGCATTGTCTTAAATGGTATTGCACCTTCAGGCTTGAAACCAACAGGCCTGTCTGCAAGCTCTTCAATTCTATGAAGAACACCAATAGTCAGGGACTTTCCGCAGACAGGGCAAATGTTTTTGTATTTTATTGAATCTTCCGGGCTGAAGCAAACATTACAGTTCCTATGGCCGTCAAAATGGTATTTTCCGTAATTGGGGTCCACTTCTATTGTGCACTCCATTTTCTTGTCTCTAATGGCTTCTATAAGCCCGTTGTACGACAATTTTTCAATATTAATAACATTGGCTTCCCGTCCTATTCTCCACGGCCAGAAGCTGTGAAGGTCGGAATTAGATATCATTGTGTATTTGTCCAATTGCGAGAGTCTCCAGTTCATGGCAGGGTCGCTTGAAAGCCCTGTCTCAAGCGCAAAAATATGCTTTGTCTGATCGCGGAAGCAGTCCTCGATTTTGTCGAACCCTGATTTGTCGCCGAAAAGGGAGAACCAAGGCGTCCAGATATGCGCCGGTATTATGTGTATGTCTTTTGATATTTTTTTCAGGTCTTCAACCATCTCATACGACGGATATTTCCCGAAAATCGGCCTGCCGTCTGATGCGAGTTTTCCTTTTTTTGAGAAATGATCATTTATTTGCTCTACGGTCTCAAAATCCGGGGCTAAAAGAACATTGTGTATCTTTCTTAATTTGCCGTCCTGTGAGTATATGTTTGACACTTCTGCCTGAAGAACGAAGTTTATGCCTTTATTGTCTTTAAGAATGCCTGAACCATCTTCAGTTAAACTGCTTTTAAGCTCATCAAGCCATAA
>JAUVEX010000057.1 GCA_030594585.1 archaeon
TCTTTAGGCCTGTATTTTTTGTGGTGCTTTAGTTTTGTTTTTTTTATGCCGAATTTGTCGTATTTTTTATTTATCCTTTTTCTAAGCCACTTTCTTATTTTGGAGTCTTTTGCGGTCTCAATCTCTTCTTCCAGTATTTCAAGTTCTGTTGTGTGCTTTAGGTTCCACATAAGATAGCTGATTGAAAAAAAGGCAATTGCAAGCCCTATCAATGGCAGGAATCCTGCGTATGCCGAAAGATTGAGCATGGCAAGCCCGTTTACAAGGTCGCCTGTATTCATGAAAAAATACAATGTCGGCGAGAATAAAAACCCGAGCGCTGCAAAGCTTGTGAAAACAGAGTATTCAAGAAGGCCTTTTTTTGTCAGCTTCCAGTCAAGATACAGCAGTGAAAAACCGATAAAAAGTGTTCCTAAAACGCCCGAAAGATACACTACGGCCTCTTGTGTTCTTGTAAGAATACAGCTTTTGTATACCGTCGCATAAATTCCTGTAAATACGGATAAATGAAAGTCTGTCCAATATCCGCAATTGTAAATTTCAAGGACCAGCGCATGAAATAATTCATGGAAAAAAGGGGCTATGAATGCTGCGATGATATTGAATGAAATAATTCCCGCAATCAGGTATTCGTCATAATGCCTTTCGTGAATGTATCGCTTCGCCATATTGGCTATACCCCGAAAAAGTTGTTTATCTTGTCTAATATGCCTTTTTTCTTAGGTTCGCTTTCTTCTTTAGAATCTTCTTTTTTGGGTTCTGTTGTTTCTTCTTTTGGCTTTTCTTCAGGCTTTGGCTCTTCTGTTGTTTCTTCTTTTGGTGTTTCTTGTATTTTTTTGCTGTCGAATTCAAGCTTTTCTATTTCAATTATGATGCTTCTTGCTTCTTTGTATGTTTTTGGGATGTTGTTTTCTTTTAGGTTTCCCGTGTATTCTTCGTTTGTGATTTGCATGAAAAATGAAGTTATGCGGTCTTTTAGTGATGATTTTATGTTTAGGGGTGATATGTTTTTTATAAGCTCTTCGTTTGTAAACTCTTCAGTAAATCCTATCTTTTTTTCTATGACTCCTTTTACAACAAATGCCATATCTGCTATTGCTGAAGCGCTTAATTCTTTGCGGAATATTTCGTCCAGTTTTTTTAATGCCTGATCATCTTCGTACTCTTTTTTCGCTCCCGCACCTGTTTTGAACAAAAGACCTTTGATTTTTGAGAAAAAGCCGTTTTTTGGAGCGGGCTCTTTTATTTCTCCTTCATCGCCTGTGTTATTAAGTTCGTCTATTTTTCTTTCCTGCTCATCAATCTCTTTTATTATTCCTTTTTTGTACTCTTCAAATACTGTATCTATTTTTGATGCAATCAAATCCTGATTTTGGAGCTTTTCGTCAAGCATTTTCTTTTTTGTTTCGTATTCTCCTTTAAATATAAGCCCTTGTTCGTATGTTTTTTTAAGTGCATCTAAGTCTTGTTTTATTTCTTGTGTGTCTATTGAGAAATAGCCGGCATGCATGGTTTGCATAATCATATCATCTATTTTTTTCTGTAGGTCTTCTAATTCCTGTTTCTTCATTTTTCTTTTGCGCAATGCCCTTACATTTTTGATATTTATGGCTATTTTTTGCTTGGTTCTCTCAAGGGTTGTTGAATTAATTACGCCGTCCCGGAACAAAAGATCTAATGCCCGCACATCTTTTTCAAAAACTTGTTTTGTTTCTTCGGAAATGTTGTTTTCTTTTCTTGCTGTTTCAAGAATATGGCTTAATTTCGGGGTTTTTTCTTTTTTTTCTTTAGTTATGTCTTGTATTGGTTTTTTAGATTCTTTTTTTGTTATGATTATAGGGGGGGGTGTTTTTTTATTTTTTTCAGGCTTATTTTTGGCATTTGCCTTCTTTGCCGAATTTTTCATTTCTCTCTCTTTCGTTTCAATGTTTTTTTCAAGCTTTTCTGTTGCGGCAGTATATGATTTTTGGGGTACAAGCCCTTCTTTATACGCGCTTTTTACATGCTTTAAGGTAGATTTTATTTTTTTTATTTTCGGGTTGGTTATGGGCTTTGCAGATGTATGCTTTTCACTAATCAATTTGTTTTTTCTTATATCTGATTCTTTTATTGTGTTTTTTCGTTTCATGAAAAATACCCAATAGTGGGCGTAAAAACTAAGATGCCCTAAAGAAGGGACTTAAAAAAAGCTTTTAAGCCCATACTTCTGAAAGGTCTTTCTGTATTTTTGAAAGCTTTTCAAGTTTTGAGTTTATGCTGTCAAGCTTTTTTTCAACACCAATCCTTTTTGCATTAAGCCGCCCTTCCTTGTTTGCGAATTCAGCAATAAGGTCGCGAAGCTCAAGTTCTTTTAGCTGGATGTTTTTAAGGTCTGTCTTTATCTTGTCAAGATTTCCTTCAATGTCTGTTTTTTCCTGCTTTATGGTTGTTACCTCACCACGCACATCCTGAAATATTTTTGTTATTTCCTCTTCTTTTTGTGCTGTTTTGTTTTCTGCCATAATCACACCTCATTTTTTGCCTGTTTTTTTACAAGCCATAAATTATATATACACAGCCTATATATAAATTAAAGTACTTGGGGAACTAAAGTTGCGTGATTTTTGATGGATGATAAAAAACTTGAGGAGCTTCAGCATAAGATTGAGGAATATATGGTTAAGATAGACATCTTGCGTGAAGAAATAGGCAAGGTTTTTATAGGCCAAAAAGAGGTTTTAGATGCAGTCATAGTCTGCATGCTTTCACGGGGGCATATACTTCTCGAAGGCGCTCCGGGTCTGGCAAAGACTCTTCTTGTAATGACTTTGGCGCGGACTGTAAAGGGTGCAAAATTCCAGAGAATACAGTTTACACCGGACCTTCTTCCGGCAGACATCACAGGCATTACTGCATACAGTCCTGAAAAAGGATTTTATACTGTAAAAGGACCTGTTTTTACAAATTTTCTTTTGGCAGACGAAATTAACCGGGCGCCGCCTAAAGTGCAGTCTGCGATGCTTTCAGTGATGCAGGAGAGGCAGGTAGTTATTGGAAAAGAGATATTTTCGCTTGAAGAGCCTTTTTTTGTGCTTGCAACAGAGAATCCATTAGAGCAGATGGGCACATACCCACTGCCTGAAGCTCAAATTGACCGGTTTTTGTTCAAGGTGTTTGTGAATTACCCCCCAAAAAAAGAGGAGCTTATTATTGTCGAGAGCAATACCATGACCAAAAATTTTGATGCGGTTGACATAAAGCCGGTTTTTGATGCCTCTGATTTTACGAAAATCCAGTCTATTGTAAAGCAAATATATCTTGCTCCGGAAATCAAGGAATACCTTGTTGATATAGTTGATGCTACAAGAAATCCTGAAAGCTATGGGCTTGAATACGGGAAGTATATTGACTGGGGGGGATCACCCAGGGCATCTATTGCGCTTTTTATTACCGCAAAGGCATCGGCGTTTCTTGCAGGAAGACCATATGTTATCCCTGAAGATGTAAGGAATGTCGCCCATAATGTGCTTCGCCACAGGATAATTCTGAATTATGAAGGAAAAGCTATTGAGCTTAGCACTGATGAGATTATAAAAGAGATTTTAAAGAAAGTGCCGGTTCCTTAGAAATTATAAATATTACATCAAACCAACTAATTCTTATGCGGAAAAAATCTAAAAATACAGAACATGAAAGTGCGGATTCTGAAAGAAAATCACAGGGCATTCCTCCTGAGATAAAAAAACTTATGCAGGAAGTGGATGCCAATGTAAAGAAACTGATAGATATTTTTCGTTTTGTTCTTAAATATAAGATGATTTTTAGGGGTCAGGGAATTGAATTTGCAGGCATAAGAGAATACCTGCCTACTGACGATGCCAAGATGATTGACTGGAAAGTGTCTGCAAGAATGTCGACTTCAGGCAAAGTGGACAAGCTTTATGTGAAAATATATGAAGAAGAGCGGGATTTGGATGTTCTTGTGCTTCTTGATACTTCTGCAAGCATGCTTTTCGGGACACAGGATAAGCTTAAGAGTGAATACGCGGCAATTCTTGCAGGGACAATAATTTATGCTGCAATAGAGACAGGAGACAATGCAGGACTTGCCATGTTTAATGAAAAAGTGCATAAGTTCGTTCCGCCTTCAAGGGAGTCTGTCCAGTATTATCGGGTGTTGGAGAATCTTGTGGATAAGAAAAAATACGGCGGCTCAAAAAATTTGAAAGAAGCGATTGATTTTGCTGTAAAAATCGGGCGTGACAGGACAATGCTTTTTATTGTATCTGATTTTATTTCATGCGGCGATGGTTGGGAAGACTCACTTAAAAGCGCTTCTTCTAAATTTGACGGGGTTTTAGGCATAATGCTAAGGGATGTAAGGGATTCGTTCCTGCCTGAAGGGGCAGGACATTTTAGGCTTTCAGACCCTTTTTCCGGACATATCAGTGAGGCGAACCTTGATAAGGTAAAAGAAAAATTTGAACGAATGGCTGCCACCCAGGAAAAGGATGTAGAAACACAATTTCACAGAAGCAAGGCAGGTTTTATCAAATATTATACGAATGACCCGTTCATAAAATCACTCATGAAATGGTTTGAGATGTGGGGGGCGGGAAGATAATTTTTTAAGGTATTGTCTTGTATTTTGTAGCGCCTAAGCCCCATTCTATCATCAGAAGAAAAATCGCGAATAAAAGTGCCCATTTTCTTGCGTTTATTTCAATCGAGTTTGCCCGCAATACGGCTCCTGTAAATGCGCTGTCAAGCTCTGTTTTGTTTGTTACATGATAATACTTTCCGCCTGTTTTATTTGCAATATCTATAAGTGTATTTTCGTCAAGAAGAGGTATGGTGTATGTTGTGGCGTTTTTTCCTTTAAGGTATTCGGGAACTTCAATTGATGCATTTGCTTCGGTTTCATTCCTTGGGCCAATGCCTATAGTGTATATGACGATGTTGTAATTCATGGCATACTTTAGTGATTCATTTACCGAAACCCCCTCATTTGATTCCCCATCGGCTAAAAGCGCCACTACTTTCTTTTTTGTTGTGTTTGAAAGCATTGTTGATGCGGTTATTATTGCATCTCCTGTGGCTGTTCCTGCAGGGCCCTCAAAACCAAGCGACCTTATAGAGTCTTTAAGATCATCATGATTGTCGGTAAGTTCTTTTTTCCTGTAACTTTTCCCTGAGAAGCTTACAAGACCGAAACTAGTTCCTTTAGGCACAGAATTCATAACGCTTATGGCTGAATCTTTTGCAGCGCCTAACCTGTTTGGTGTGAAATTACCGTTATCTGAAGTGCTCATTGTGGGTGAGGTATCTAAGGCGAGGACAAAATCGACATCAGCCACATTCATTACAACGGTTATTGTGAGGTTCGATATTGCGAGAATTATCATGAGAACTGCAGCTGAGCGTAAAATTAAAGGGATGTAGTTCTTTCTGAATATTTTTTTACCCATTGCCTTTTCCAATAGTTCGTAGTTTGCAAAAAGGACTGTTCTTTTCTTTATTTTTTTAAGGGTTACCATGTGCAGTATCAGGATTGCTCCAATAAGGATTATCAATAGATTTACATTTTCGTATGAGTAATAGAGTTCCATAAATTTGCGCACCTATCAATAATTGCGTTTTTGTAGAATATATAATTTTTTTATTGTATGATATGATTTTTTAAGAATTGGCTGCCCGGGATACGAGGGTCCCGGGCAAACACGAAGGAAGAGAGAAAAATAAAAAATGGGGGGGTAAACCCCGTAAACTCACTTATGCGGAAGTTGCAAGTACTGTTAATATTCCCGGTGTCATTGTACCTACAGCAGCTCCATATGGAACAAACATTCGTATACCTGCGGCATATGAATCTCCTGGTGTAAGGGTTGTTGTGGAGTATGTTCCGGTATATTGGCATGCTCCGCCGGCAGCTCCTGGTGCGTCTGCATTAAACCTGTAAAGCCTAACGCTTCCACAGTCTTGTGCAACCTGAGCACAATATGTGGCGCCACCTACAGTTACATTTGCGACACCGTTTGAAGCATCAACCTGAACTATTGCTGCCTGATTGTCTGATAGGTCAATATCACCTGTTGTGTCCGGGTCGTGAGCT
>JAUVEX010000135.1 GCA_030594585.1 archaeon
CGTTCTTTCAAAAAAAGAAGATGTAAAAGGCTCATATCGCATCCCAAAATACGAACTGGTTTATGAACGAAAAAAAGAAAGGGATTTCACATGGGTTCCAAAAGCATTTAGGCCTAAAGAAAAAACAGAAACCGTCCACAAGGAAAACGGAATAAGGCTTCTGATAGACCCCACAAAAACATATTTCACAGAAAAGCTCGCATATGAGCGGCAAAGAATCAAGGAATTAATAACTGATGGCGAACACATTCTTGTGATGTTTGCGGGCGCAGGCCCCTATCCAATAGCACTTGCAAGCAAAAAAGAAATACATATAACCGCCGTCGAGATAAACCCTGATGCGATTGAATATTTTAGAAAAAATCTATCAATAAACAAGCTTGAAAATAAAATAACAATCCACAAAGGCGATGTCGCAGACATTGTTCCTGAATTTCATGAAAAGTTCGACCGCATAATAATGCCTGCGCCAAAAAACGCAGATGATTTTTTGGATATCGCGTTAGAAAAAATAAAGCCAAACGGAACAATTCATCTATACACATTTTTGCCTGAAGAGGAAATTGCAAAAATTCCAAGAACAATTACCGAAAGATGCAAAAAATACGGGCACAACATAGAAGTCACGCTTGTAAGAAAATGCGGAAACATAGGCCCATACCATTACCGCGTTGTTATTGATTTTACAGTAAATGACTAAATCACAATATTTAATAAAATTTATTCTGTCAATTACTACCTGTTGGGGCCTTGGGGTAGCTTGGTTATCCTTCCAGCTCGGGGAGCTGGTGACCTGTGTTCAAATCACAGGGGCCCCACCAAAAAATCCAACAAAACTATCAAAACACCAATAAAACAACGAATCTATATATGTCGCAAAAACAAAATAGAAATGAATACATATGTTAAAACTCATCAAAAGCCTAAAAGAGGACAAATACATAAAAATAGCAGCAATAATACTTTTCGCCGCTTTTTTTCTAGGATATAGTATGAGATTTCTTGATTTTACAAAAAGTCCTGCCTTAAGCAGCATAGGTGTAATATACCCAATTCATCAGGAAGCATACCCCCATTACATGGACAGCATGATTGGATATGAAGGAAGTCCAGGCATTCGCGGAGGTTATGACCAAATATCCGAATCCCCTATTGATTTTCTGTATGTTGCACGAAACAATATAGTCTCTTCGGTTCTTATCGTGTTTACCGGAGTGCTTTTTGCAGTGCCGTCAATCATATTTGCATTCCTCACAGGACTTACCGCAGGACAATCAATTCCCGAAGTTCTTGAATTTGCAAACGGATTTATCGCAGCAAAAACAATATTTCTTTTCATATCATATGCCTTCGCCATCATTCTTGCAGCATCAATTGGAATCGAACTTGGAATTGCCCTGCTTAAATTCATAAAAGAAAAAAAACTGCAATTAGAAAAAACAATTTATGATAAAGCACTTCTTTTGATAATAATTACAATACTAAATATAATATTGCAGTATTTGCTTTTGGTGGTCTGATGAAAAAATTAATTCTTTTTATTGTGTTCGCTTTTGCTCTTGTATTCTCAATTAACGCTCAGGCAAATGCAGAACCATCAGAAATGATGCTATTGGAAGAAGCAATACCCGCAGATTATGACTCGACAAAAACAAATGCGATTGTAAACACAACATTTGAAACAAGAATTGGAAACGACAATATAGAAAAATCAAATTACAAAATACACATAAAGAACTTAGAAAATAAAACCGCAGAAACCACAATCAATCTTAATTGGCAGATAAAACCTCAAGAAATAACCGCAACTATTGACGGCGATACAGCAAACATCATAAAAGAATCAGAATACTATGGTAACACGCGTTACAAAATACAAACCGCTATTTCACCTGAAAGCGAAAAAACAATAGATATCACATACACAATTTTAAAAACGCCCAATAGATGGAATGTGGGCTTGTGGGCGCTTGACTACAATTACAACACACCAATAAACATTTATCTTAACTATCAAACAAACGATTATACGAACACAAAAATAACATACTCCGGAAACATTGCTTTCGACTACACACCATACAAACCGACATGCAATAATTGCATTTATGAAAATGATATTGTAAAAATAAACGAGGCAAACTATTTCTATCTAAATTGGCAGAAAAAAAGAACTCCTGTACGCGCGGGAATAGTATATTTCATTATGGTTACCGCGATAATCTATTATCTCATCAGAAAAAGAAAAAGCGAATAAAATCTCAAAAGTTATAAAAAATCAATTCGCTAAAGCTCAATACACTTATGTGGGCTGGTGGCTCAGCTGGTAGAGCACTGCGCTCGCAACGCAGAGGCCTCGGGTTCGAACCC
>JAUVEX010000009.1 GCA_030594585.1 archaeon
TTTTCAATGCATTAAGGCTTGCGCTTTTTTATTCGGCATCTGTTCTATCTACAACCGGGTTTGCTTTAACAGAGATGTCGTTTTTCCCTGAAGTGAGCATACTTTTATTCTTGTGTCTTCTGCTTGTTGGCGGCTCTGTGGGCTCAACTTCTGGAGGCCTTAAAGTTTTGCGAGTAGGTACATTCCTAAAGCTTGTATCTCGTGAAGTAAAAAGAATGGATGCGCCTGCAAGGGCTCTTGATTCGGTTGTAATAAACAAAAAAATAGTTGATAACAAAAGCATATTGAATGCAGCAACAATAATGTTTTTATGGTTTTTGACTATTTTTTTAGGAAGCTTTGTGACTATTATCTACACAGACATATCGATTTTTACAGCAATAAAGAACATGATTTCTGTTGTAGGCACTACAGGGATTCTGTTTATAAGTCAGGCAGATCTTATTGCACTTCCAGTTGCAGTAAAGCTTACATACATATTCAGCATGCTTGCGGGCCGTCTTGAGATAGTCCCTTTGCTTGCTATTTTTAAGATAAGATTTACGAAAAAATAAGTGTGTTGTTTTTTCTTGATGAGTGAATGGCATTGGCTTAAGTATTATAAACAAGAAAAAACAAAAATCATGTATGTATATTATTATTGTGGGTATAGATCCCGTAAGTATAAAACTTATTGAAAAGCTTTCAAAAAAACACGATGTCGTGGTTATAGATGCCGACGAAAAAAAGTGCGAGGAGATATACACAAACACAGGAGTCACTGTAATAAATGACGATGCCACAAAACTTGATGTTTTGCAGGATGCAGGCATCACAAAGGCAGCCGTTGTTTTTTCCACACTTGAGAACGACAACAAAAACATAATAATTTCTATGATTGCGAAAAAATTCGGAGTGCCGAAAGTTGTTTCCCGTCTTGAAAACGATGAGTTCGAGGATGTTTACAAGATGCTTGATGTGGCAGCCATAGAATACAACGACATATTATTTTCTGAGTTTTATCTGACAGTCGAGCACCCCAAAATTGCGAAAATAATATCTTTAAAAAAAGACATTTTTCTTTTCGAGCTCAATATTTTAAGGCATTCAAAAATCAAGAATATGCGGATTGATGAACTAACAGAGCTAAAGAAATTCCCGAAAGACATTGTTTTCTGTTCGTTTTTGAGAAAAGAAGGGCTTTTTGAAATAAAGCATGATACGCGCATACTGGAGGGGGATGTGATTTTTATTATGTGCTCGCCTGCGTCAAAAAAACTTTTTGAAAAAATGCTTTGATGCGCACGGTTATTTTAACCCGCAACAATAACTTCATCTTTATAAAATCAAATATTCAATGTATTTAGGGATATTATGAATTCAAATACCGATGTTTTAGATATTGATGAAATCCATATGGATGCGCAGACAATTGATGAAGAAAATAGGATTTTAAAGGCAACTGTTGAAGATCTCCAAAAAGAGCTTGCGAAATACCAGCGCATGCCTTATCTTGTGACTCACATTGTTGACATCCATAAGCCAGAGGAAGCAATAATACAGCTTAACAGCGGCAAATTTTATGTTTCTGTTGCAAAACACCTTGAAGGAGATCTTAAGCCCGATGACGAAGTGCTTGTTGACCAAAAATCACTTACCGTAGTTCGAAAAATAGGAAAGTCAAAACACTTTGATGTTTCCCGTTTCGTCATTATGGAAAAGCCAAAAATAAGCTGGAACGCTGTAGGCGGCCTTGAAGATCAGATACGGGAAGTAAAAGAAGTAATTGAGCTCCCGCTAACACATCCGGAATTATTTAAAAAAATAGGTATTGAGCCCCCAAAAGGCATACTCTTGTACGGGCCTCCCGGAACAGGAAAGACTTTAATTGCAAAAGCAGTAGCAAAGAATTCAAATGCTGCATTTATAGAGATTGTGGGTTCCGAACTTGTTCAAAAATTTATAGGCGAGGGCTCAAAATTCGTTAAGTCTATTTTTGAGCTTGCCCGTGAAAAAGCCCCTGCAATAATATTTATAGATGAGATAGATTCCATTGCCGCAAAAAGAATAGAAGTCGGTACTTCAGGTGAGCGGGAAGTGCAAAGGACATTCATGCAGCTTTTGGCCGAACTTGACGGCTTTAAGCCTTTGGGAAATATAAAGATAATAGGAGCCACAAACAGGCTCGATATATTGGATCCTGCAATTATTCGACCAGGCAGGCTTGACCGCGCAATAGAAGTGACACTTCCTGATGAAAAAGGTATGCTTGAGATTTTTAAGATACATACAAAGAATATGAAGCTTGCAGATGATGTATGCCTTGAGGAAATTGTAAAAAATGTTAAAAAAGCAAGCGGTGCAGACATTCGCGCAATATGTATGGAAGCAGGATATTTTGCAATCCGCTCCAAAAAAACAGAAATAAAAATGGAATATTTCTTAGAAGCCATAAAAAAAGTCAAAAAAGAGGCAAAGGAAAAAAGTACAGATTATCTTAATCTTTATGGCCGCTGATCTCTGTTTTTTTCTGGACTAAAAAAAGGTATGCTAGAGCAACAATTACACCAAGCAGAATACTGATGAATATATTATCAAACCCAAGCGATATGTTTTGTGTTATTTGCGAAATATAAAAACCGATTATAGGGATTGCACAAAAAATAATAATTAATGTGATGGCCCATAAAAAAACTTTTTGATTGTTGTTTCTAAGTTTCATCAGAATAACTGCCAACCCTGTTGAAAATCCGCCCAAAAGAATTATTGCCTGCTTATAATCCAATGAAAAAAAATCAGAAATATTTAGAAAGCTAATGCTTACAAGAATCCCTAATATTGCCCACAGGAATACACCCCATATATTAAAATTGAAGTTACCCATAAAACACAATTAAACTATTTCTTTTTGAGTATATATATTTTTGCGTTAAAATTGTCTTTTGTCTTTGATGATATCGGTTTATTCTTCAATTTCAAGTTCTTCTATGTTTTTGGCAAGCACAAGAAATAATATAGATGCAGAAATGCCCATAGTTGCACCAAATACAATAGGCCCTAAATGCGCAAGCACGGGGAAGATAAGGGCATAAAACGGCAGTGTTGTTAAAAGGGATAAAACAAGAATCAATGATACAGACATTATGAAATGATTTCTGTCAGTCTCACGGTATTTCATAAGAATAACAGCTGTTCCTGTAGAAATTCCCCCAACAATAAGCGCCATGTATTTATAGTTAATTGAGAAAAATTCACCTATGTTTGCAAACGCAATACCCATAGCAATTCCCAAAATCGCCCAAACAAACAAACCTATGATTTTTACATTGTTGAATCCCATATTAATGCCTCGTAGGTTATTAAAATACTTTAAATGTATATAAACTTTGTGGTGGTTAAAATGTCAAAACTTACAGACACACATTGTCATATTCAGCACGAGAAATTCAAAGATGACCTAGGCGAAACTATAAGCAAAACAGAACAGAAAATGGCATTTACGGTTGTTTCCGGCGCAAATAAGGAATGGAACCGAAAGGCAATAGATATTTCTAAAAATTCAAAAAATATTTACGCTACAATCGGCCTCCACCCAATAGATGCCGAAAAGATGAGTGAAAAAGAATTCAATGAAGAACTTGATTTTATCGAAAAAAATGCAAACAATATAGTCGCCATAGGCGAAATCGGCCTTGATTTTCACTGGGAGAAAGACGAAAAATTAAGGGTTTTGCAAAAAGAAAGGTTTGTCCAATTTTTGAATCTTTCAAAAAAAATCAATCTGCCTGTTGTAATACACTCATGGGATGCAGAAAAAGAAGTTCTTGAAATCCTTGAAAAAGAAAAAATGAAAAAAGTTGTTATGCATTGCTTTTCAGGAAATCTGGAGTTGATGGAAAAAGCACTTGAATTGGGTTATTATATCTCAATTTCAACAATTATTCTTCGCTCCAAATCTACGCGAAAACTTGCGCGCGACTGCCCGCTTGATAAAATGCTTCTTGAGACCGACGCTCCTTATCTCTGGCTTGACGGAAAACGAAATGTTCCCTGGAACACCGAATATGCTGCAGAAAAAATAGCCAAGATAAGAAAAATAACAAAAGATGAAGTCCTTGAGGCAACACTCAACAATGCGAAAAAGATTTTTGGGATTGATTAGTTACAGAGCCTATAGGCCAAACGCATTCTGCTGATTGTTTTGGCAATAATATATATTCTCCTTCTTTTCTGATAACACGATATTCTTGCTCAAAAACATCCCTTCCTCGCGTAATGGCATTGATTATCATAAAGTCTAAAGGAATTATTTTTTCTCCGTCAGGTGCGTAAGGTTCTAATAGATTCTCAACAGGAAATAAGCGGTTCTGCCCTTCTTCTGTCTCTTTTAGATAATTCGTGTTGTTGTTGGCGTATTGGTAAAAATAAATTACATTATCGAATACTTTATCATTTTCAAAAACCCGCTCTATGACCCACCCCATAGGGTATCCGTTTTTAAGCTCAAGGCCTGTTTCTTCATATGGTTCTCTGTCTGCTGTTTCTTTTATGCTGTTGTCAAAATCTTCAAATTTGCCGCCCGGAAAGCCCCACATATCTTTAAATGGCGATTTTGCCCGTTTTTTGAGCAAAACAGAATCGCCCATATAAATGATAGCGCATGCTACGGGTGTTAAATCAATAATTCTTGTTAGGCCTATACTTTCAGGGGGATAGTCCATAACTATACTTGAATAAGAATATTTAAATTTAGAATTTCTTTCGTTTGGTTTCACGCCTGTTATTCCCATTTGTAATGTCAATGACAAAATCAGCCGCCCGTTGAAGGCCTTTTGAGAAACCCGGATTTTGGCCTATTACAATCACTTTCTTGCCATGTCTTTTTGCAGTCTGGACCACAGGCAGAAAATCAGCATCCCGCGTTGCAATGGCTATTATATCTATGTTTTTGTTGTGCACAGCCTCAATTGCCTCAACAGACATGTAGACATCAACATCTGTCTGGTCGTTTTTTGTGCCACCCATACCGATTATCGGCTCAAATCCCTGGTTTGTGACAGCTTCCACAAGTTTGTTCGGCGCGTATTGGTTCAGAAAAACAATGCTTTGGGCAACCCGACCGTGCTCTTCAAGTTTTTTTCTTATTTTGTCTAAATCAGTGTCAAATTCTTTTCTAAGCATATTAGGGCCGTCAACAAAAACAGCTATATTTTTTTCTTTTCGTATTTTTTTTAAAAAGGACATATCAATCACATAAATATTTTATCATTCAAGTTTATATCTTAGTATGGCGCCAATTCCACCCAACTGCAAAAACTGCGCGCCTTCCTGTGTTTCTGCAGAAACTGTCTCGAATTTTGTGCTGGTGGCTTCGCACACTTTTTCCAATGCATCAAAAAGGTCTTTTTCAGTAATTTTGATATTTGCCCCGCATTTCGGGCACTTGCCGGATATTTTTTCTTTTCTTGTTATTTTTTGGCCTTTATATCCACAGCTGCTGCATATAACATCAAACGCGCCCATAGGAATTTGTTCAGACACAATCAGCGTATCCACAGCACCTGAATCAAGCGCTTTTTGAACTTCAATAAGACCATATGATGCAAGCCCTGTCTCTTTTTTAAGGTTCTCGAAAAATCGGCCCAAAATCTGTTTTTCGCGCATAATACTTGATTGCGCAAGAACATCTTCAGCCCGGTCAATTAGCTCTTTTAGGCCGTCAACACCGGCATATCCTAAATCTTTTATTGTAAGTATTTTCTTTTTCATGGCTTCTGACAAAAAGTCCCCTTCTGCGAACTCTTCCTTTACATGCCCCGGCCCCCCGATTATAAGCCCAAGAAGGTCTTTTTCCTCTTCAAAAGACTTTGTTGCAAGAACGCCGACTTCTTTTTTGAATGTAAGCAAAAGCCCCTGCCTGACACGGCCGTATCTTGCTGCGGACTGTCCGCCCTTTCCGGTTTTTCCGGGAACAAGAGAGGTCATATGTCTTATAAGTTCAATTGATTTGCCCCGAAGAACAGCGATTGCCGCTTCCTGAGTGTCAATAGTCACAAGCCCGTATACTTCTTTTTCACGGGTAAGGTCTTTTAGAGGGTCTGTTATGAATGTCTGGTCGCACCTGTAAAGCCGCATACTTATGGGTTCCGGCGGTTCTATTTCCCAAAGCTTCATATCCTGCACGCCTTCTTTTCCGGAAACATTTCCGCAGAAAATAATAAGCCCGTTTTTAGGGGTCTGGTTGTATAATTTAAGCTTCTGTCCTACTTTTTCTAAAGCAGACATGACATTTTTTCTGGTTGCTTTGGATTTTATGTTGACAGCGGTCCCTTGCTCATTTGCAATGAGTGTTTTCATCTCATTTATGTTGTATCCTGAAGGAATGTAAACGCTTACAAGCTCTGTATGCCGCCCCCTCATTTTAGAAAGTGTGGTTACAATAGTTTTCAACTGTTTTGGATTTAATTCATTAAATAATAACACCTGTTTTAATAGAACAAGACAAACATTATATAATTTGTCAAAGATTTCGCGTAATCTCGTTTATATCCCTAATTATTGTGTCCGGCTTTAGTATTCCTTGTGCTTTTTTTACTGCGTACTCATCCACAATCCCTGTAAGCACAACAGCAGTCCTGAAACCGCACGATGAGCCGAACTCAACATCAGAAAGCTCATCACCTACTAAAAGGCAGTCTTCAGGGAAAAGAAAAATATCATCAAGTATTCTTTGTTTCATTATAGCAGACGGCTTTCCCACATTTATTGCTTCTTTTTTTGTTGCAGCCTCAACTGCTGCCAATATCGGGCCAACTGCAGGGTATTTTTCGACTCCGACAATCCAGCTTGTCTCCCTTCCCGTAGTGTAAAGCACAGCACCGCGTTTAATAAGGTCGCATGCGGTTTTAAGTTTGGCATAGTTGAAATTCCGGTCATAAGATACAAGTACTGTTTTTGCATTATCCGTTACAGTAATTCCATGCGCGCTTAAGTCCTCAACAAGCCCCTGTTCTCCAAGAGCGTAAACATTGTCAATGCCTTTAGACTGAAAATACTTTGCAGCAACAATTCCTGCTGTTATTATCTGCTCTTCTGCAATCTGCAAGCCCATTCTGGAAAATTTCCGCGCATACCCTTTTTGCGAAAGAATGGTGTTGTTGGTTAGGAAAAACACTTTTTTGTGCTTTTTTTCCAATTTTTCAATTATATGCCTCATCTGTGGGTTAAAATCCCTCCAGTTCCATACTGTCCCGTCAAGGTCAAAAAAGAATGTTTTTATGTTCTTGTAGTTCATAAGCATAGCCTGTATTGTATTCGGAAAGCTTAAATTGTTATTGTTGTATAATATTGGTTCCGTAATAGTATGGTTATGTTTATAAAGATTGTGTTACTAATTGATGGTAAAAGGGATAATTATGAATGAAATGATTCCAGAACAGGAAATATATAAAGAGTATGATTTTTTAGGAAATGAGTCTTTTTTAGAATTATTTAACGAACTAAAGATTTCAGAATCCATAGAGCCTTTAATTGCGCAAGTTGAGGAATTAGATATAAAAAACGACAAAAGCACAGAAGATGTCGTCGATATAGTACTAAAATATGAGTTTTATCGATTAGTATACAATGACGAAGAATTCGATAAAAATAATCAAAGAAAAATGAGGCATTTGTTCGATGCATCATATAAAGGGATAAGCGAACTTGTTCATGTATACCGGAACATAAAAGCTTCTGAAGGATATGTTGCGTCTTATGGATTAACCCTTGCAGACCGTTCAAAAGGTTTTGGAACAAGTGACCTTAACACCCCCAGCTGTTTTAGTTTCGGAGATGTAACTGAAAATGTTTTCAAATTCATAAAAACAGAGGAAAAAGGCAAAAAGAAAATAGATGAAAATAATATCGGAGATAAAAAAGATATTCAAGGGTGTTTTATCCTGGATGAAGATCCCCGAGAAATAAAAGAAGTCCGGCTTTATTATGTTGTAAAGGAATTGAAAGAAGGCGAAGAAAACCAAGCAAACACGCTTAAAGCCTGCAAATATCGGCACCATTCAGGAATTCAATACCCTTCAAGCATTGAATCTCAAAACGCCCCTGATAATCCGGATATTACCTGCGGATGCGTGTGGTATGGTGTTCTTGATTGTGATAATAAGATAGGCAGAAACGAGCTTGACCTTATTGTAGAATATAAATACAATCAATTAATAGATGAATACGGTATAAATAAAGAAAAAGTTGCAAAAGGTATAAAAAAATTATTGGATACAAAACTAAAAAGTTTTAAAATAAACTCGGCAAATAAAACAGAATTGGATGATCAAGGAAAATCAATTTATAGGTAAAAAATCCTTTAAAAAAATACAGTTTAATTCATTTGGTGGTGGTAAGATGTATAGAGCATTAAAAGATAGGCGCGGACTCGATGGGAAAAGACCAACAATAACAACCCCCGGACAAAACCCAAAACATGCAATGGGCAGAGAAGAAGTTGGAAGAACCATATATTCGCAGCGAAGGCGCACAATCAACAATATGTTGTTAGAAACTAAACTGCGTGATGTTCCAGGATATGCATCACAGTTTGATGGCGATGAAGTTCCCGGAAGTGTATTGTTAAACAATCCAAGGCCGAACAATTCTTATGTTCTGGGCGGGGTATACACTCCTGATGGCGAAAAATACTTTACTGCTGCGCTTATGGATAAAAGCACCATTGCGGTGTATGAATCAAATGAGGTTGGTGTACCTGGTAGGCAAACAGCAACCATTAAACGAGACCAAAACAACGATCTACAAATCACCGGGTCTGTTCCTACAGGCATGATGGGCCATATACCAGAACTTGTTCTTTACAAGGAAGCAATGTCCGAAATGACCCCTGAAAAAAAGATTAAAAGTCTTGTTGAAGAGCTACAACATAAATTTTAGATTGTTAAAAAAATCCGCCCCCCTTTTTCAAGGAGGGCGTTTTAAATTTTTTCTTAAAAGAAATTACTTTTTCATGTTGTTGAGTGCGTTTTTAAGGCCGCCAATAACAACAAATAGTGCACCAACGAGATTCACTACAGATGCTAGCGGGTTAAAAACAGCGCTTGCGTCAACAAAAGCTGCAAGTGCCTGGCTCAATATTGGAAGCGTTGCCCCAACAAAAAGCAGCATTGCTCCTGCTGTTATTTGTCCCCAATCGATGTCCGGCAATTTGCTGTATTTCCAAAGGACAGCTAATGCTGCAATCCCAAAATAGGAAACAGCAAAAATTTCTACTACCATTTTATCTCCCCCCAATGGTTTAAAGAGAGCACTAGAATATGCGTGTTTTACTCCCTTAAATTCCAATATGTGCAGACCCCCTTATAAACTTTTCGCATAAATACACACAAAATACGACAATATGCGTTCGAGCAACAAATATTTAATACTGTGATTAAAAAACATAATCCTAAAGGTGTATCTTATGACTGAAAGATTGAGAAAACCCATAATTTCTATATTGGCGCATGTTGACCACGGAAAAACAAGCCTTCTTGACTATATCAGAAGTTCAAGAGTCCAAACAGGCGAAGCAGGCGGCATAACACAGCACATAGGCGCATCAGAAGTGCCAAAAGACATTATAATCTCTGTATGCGGCAAACTATTAGCCCAATTTAAGATAGATTTCAAGCTTCCCGGACTTCTTTTTATAGACACACCGGGACATGCCGCATTTAGCATGCTTAGAAGAAGAGGCGGTTCTCTGGCAGATATAGCAATTCTTGTGATTGATGTCACCGAAGGCATAAAACCGCAAACTGAAGAAGCAATAAATATCTTAAAGCAGTACAAGACCCCGTTTATAATAGCCGCAAACAAGATTGACAAGCTTTCAGGCTGGAGTGCGAAAAAAGATTCATGCTTTACAGATGCATACAATCGCCAGCCGCCAAAAATAAGGCAGGATTTGGATATGAAACTCTACGAGCTAATAGGCCAGCTCTATACTCACGGGGTATCGGCAGACCTATATACAAGAATAGAGGATTTTACAAAAACCGTTTCAATAATCCCGATATCCGCGAAAACAGGCGAAGGGGTTTCAGACTTGATTACCATGCTTTCGGGAATGACGCAAAAATATCTTGAAAAAAACCTGCACATAGACGACAAAGGTACAGGAAAAGGAACAGTTCTTGAAGTAAAAGAAGTAAAAGGATTAGGGACAACAATGGATGTCATACTTTACGACGGCCTTGCAAAAAGAGGTGATTCTGTGATTATAGGACACCCAAACGGCGCTATTGTGACTAAGGCAAAAGCAGTATTAAAGACAAGCCCGCTAAAAGAAATTCGCGTTGAAAAGCAGTTCATAAACTTCCCTGAAATATCCGCAGCATCCGGCTTGAAAATATCAGCCCCTGACCTTGAAAATATTATTCCCGGCGTTCCTGTGCGTTTTGAGCGTGAAGGCGTAAAAACAAAAAACACAGAAGCTGAAGTCCAAAAAGAGATAGAGGAAGTTCAGATAAAAACAGACAGTTCGGGCGTCATTGTAAAGGCAGACGCGTTGGGGAGCCTAGAGGCGCTTGTAAAAACCCTTAAGGATATGGAAATACCAATAAAGCGCGCCGAAATAGGAACAGTAAACAAAAAAGACATAATGGCATTGGAAGAAATAGACCCTGTGCACAAAGTCATTTTTGCATTTAACACAAAAACACTTCCGGATGCAGAAGAGATTGCAAGAAAAACAAAAACAAAAATATTTTCTTCAGACATAATTTATCGCCTTGTTGAGGATTATGAAAAGCACATAGAAGAAGTCTCAAAACTCAAGGAAAAAGATATTTTATCTTCTGTTACCGCACCGTCAAAATTAAAGTTCCTTTCAGGATTTGTATTTAGGCAAAGCAAGCCGGCAATTATTGGCATGGAAGTTCTTGGAGGAACAATAAAGACCGGTGTCCGGCTGATGAATACGGATGGCAAAATCATAGGCACAATTCATGCATTGCAGAACAAGGGCGAAAATGTCGCTGAAGGAAAACTCGGAGAGCAGGTGGCAGTATCAATTGATGGCGCTGTTGTCGGGCGAAACATAAAAGAAGACGACATACTTTACAGTTTTATTCTAAAAGACGAATACAAGATATTGTCTGAGAATTTGGATATCTTAAGCGAAAATGAGAAAAATGCACTGGAAGAAATCCGGGAAATTATGGTCAAAAAAGACAGATTGTGGGATGTTTTCTAAACAAAAATATATTCATTATATGTTGCGTACAATATGGTACGCAATACAAAGCTTTATATAGCACCTAACAACAAATAATCAATAACAGTGGTATGTCTCACTATATCGATATTTGATTTGATTTAAGGTAAAAATTATGAAAGAAGATGGGCTTCTAAAAATACTTGCGCAACGGCCGCGCTCTGTTTCTCAATTATCAAAAGATTTAGGCATAAGGCGCGAATTTCTTGCAGGATACTTAGAAGCGCTAAGGGATAGCGGAACCATCACAAGAATTCTAGTTGGCCGCTCCTGGGTTTACATGCCTGCCAAAAGTGATGAAAATTCTTTAAATAGCACACAAGACACGCCATTCATTCTGAACAACACAACATCGCAAGCTGCAAAAATGAGCGAGGAAGAGGAAGAATGACAAGGCAAAACCTGTTCGGGCTCTGCATGTTTTTAACAGTCTTTGCCCTTTTTATGAATCCTGTATTCGCTGTGCAGTCAGCAAATATAACTGTGGATGCAAACATTTCAGCAGGCACAACAGGGAATCTTCTAGATATAACCGCAAACGCAAGCCACATAATACTGGGCGAAGTCAATGCAACAACAGGATTTGCGAATTACACAATATATAATTCAACAGGAAGCATTGCTTTTGGACCAAACCTGCCTATGTCTTTTAACGGGACTGACTGGATAAACACAAGTATTGATATAAGCGGACTTCCTCTGGGTGACTATTATGTGAAAGTCAATGCCACATACACGACAACTTCTGAGTGGAACTGGTCTGTGGCAACAAAATACTTTGCAGTTGGTGCAATCACAAAAACAAGAAACAATGAAAATTACCAGAATGCATCAACAACCGTATTGAACTATACAAGCATGCATGGAACAGAGACTGTAGATGATACAAAAGGGAATATATCATACGGGGTAATTGGCCAGGCAATTTCAGGCAGCCTTCCATGGGACGGGAATTTCTGGACCGATATTATTGATTTTTCAGCGCTCGGAATCAACAGTTACACACTTCAGATAAATGCAACCCATTACAATCTGCTCAACAGCACAAATTACCCGTTTTCAATATCTAATTACAGCGGATTTGTTGAAGATGCCTTTGCTGTTGCATCAAACAATGACCTTGATGCCGTACAGGTTACATTGACACAGTCAGGCAATGCAGTTGCGACAACAGGCTCAAGCGGATTTTATTCAATGAAGATAATGCACTTCGGCGCACTTACACCAACAATGCAGGCAATAAAGACAGGTTTTGTGGCTAACACAACAAACGATTATTCAAATATATTGCTTTCAGGGAACTCAACTTTAAACGGGACTATAACAGAGTTTGGTGAAGGCCCGCTTTCAGGCGCAATCGTTTCTGTTTATGACAATATGACAGATGTGTTGATGTATCAAACAACAACAGATGCAATAGGAGTTTATTCAATTACTGTGCGCGGGGATAAGGCATATTATATAAACTATACTGCTGCAGGCTTTCCCGGAAAGTCAGAAAACAATTCCGGTTCAGGGTTTGTCGGGACAAACACAGTAGATGTCAGCCTTGTGGCAGATGGGTTCGCATATTATAATATAACTATCAGGGATTCTGCAAACACAAGACCTATACCCAATGCCACAGTAACACTTTACATAACAGAATATGAGAACACAAAAACAACAGATGCAAACGGAAACGCAATAATAAAGGTTCAAGGATCGGGTATTTTCGATTCGGTCAACTACTACGCCAACATAACGCATCCAGACTATGAAAACAAATATGAAATTGAATTTGGGGAAGACATCAATAACGGAGAGACAAAAACAAAGAGCTTTACACTTTCAGGCGCGACATATTTTACAGGATATGTAATTGATGAATACAATAACAATGCAGTTGCAGGCGTGGGGGTCAATCTTACAAGTGTTGACGGCAGCTCACTTTTAGGTTATGGGGGGTATTATTACAACGCCACAACAAATTCTGCCGGGTGGTTCAGGATTGACATGCCTACAAGCATACTTAACTTAGATTCTGCGCTTAATTTTACGCTTTCAGGGTATTCTCTAAAAAACATCCCGGTTTACGGGAACACAAGCCAGAGCTGGACTGGTGATGACAAAGTCACGCTTCGCGGAACTTCCAAAGTTGAAGGCAAAGTGGTTGACGGCCAGAATACAAACTATGAGGTGTCTGGAGCGTTTGCCGGCATATATATTGGCGGCTCGGAAGAATACACGGTATATACAAACGATACTGGAGAATTCCTTCTGTATGTTGACGGGGATGCAAACTATACCTTGTCAATAACCGGTTCTGGCTATTATGGTTTCAGCAATGTAACTCTACAAAACAGTTCAATGGATTACGGTGTGATAAACCTTACCGGAACGGGAATCATTCAGGGAAATGTCTATGACGCATACAACAACTCAATAAAACTTGCGGGCGCAAATGTCACGGTTTCAGGCGGTTCTGGCGAGCCAGAATATTTTGTTACAACAAATTCAAATGGGGATTATTCCCTGAGTGCGAGGTCTTATCTTTGGTACACTATTGATGCGGACAAGGAAGGATATATATCCAAAACAGGAACTGCTTATTTGTCTGCGGGTGAAGTAGAAACTCGAAATGTTGGTTTTTTTGGAGGACATATGATTTATGGTTATTTGTCTGATTCAGTAAATGACCAATCCATTAAATCTGCCACAATTACAATTCACGACACAACAAATAACGGAAGTTATGCAGCACAGACAAATTCCTTTGGCTCTTTTGGGTATGTATATATACCATCCACTGCGAATTATAGCATATCCTTTGAAAAAGACGGATATATTCCAAAATCAGGATGTATCGGGGGGCCGTGCGGACCCAAAGAGGGATCTTCATCATTTACAAGAAACCTTACAGGAGCAACCCACATAGAAGGCACCGTAATGGATGAATACAACCAAATTCTTCTTGATGGTGTCCAGGTGTCGTTCAGGGACCTGGCAGAAACAAAAACATACACAACCACTACCGATTCAAATGGACTATACGCAATTGATGTTGGGTTTGACGCGAATTATAAAATAACCTATTCGAAAAGCGGGTATAATACTCTTGAAGATACATTTTATGGTGGGGGATATCCTTATGATTTTGAAAATCTTGGAAACAATGACCTGGTTGGAAAAAATACCTATCTTAGGGGGTCGTCAATCGTAAATATTACTGTTTTGGATAATTTTACACAGACCCCTGTTATTGGTGCATCAGTCACCATCAAGCCTGAAAGCGGAACTTCGTATTCTTCAAACGCGGACATATACGGAAATTCAATAATCTATATTGACGGAGCTCTTGGAACATACGGTATCGAGATAGCATCATACGGTTATCCGCTAAAGACAATCACAGGCCTTGCATGGAACCAGATAAGGACGGAAGATTTAAGCGCAACTGTAAAAGTCAGGGCATCAGACATAATAGCATATGGGGCATACAAAAACCTTACAGGCGCATCTGTTACATTATTCTATAATTATTTGACCACAAGCTTCAACTACACCCTAAATGAAACCATTGTAGGCATTAAGGCAGGCTGTGATGGCGTCCAGAGAGACAACATGACAATAGAGCTTACAGGAACAAATGTCTCGTATTATGACCAAAAACAATTAATTTCAGGTTCTGATACAGCCACATTCAACAAAGTGCCTGTAGGAGGCTACAATATAACTCTGAACAACACAGAATACGGCTGCGGCTTTGATGTGCAAAGTGTTGCAATACCTGTAGGGGGTACAACATATAATTTTACCTATGACCTTAACAGGACAGAAGCGCGATTCAGCGTTGAAAATCCACAAGGGAGTGATATTTTTGGCTCACTAATTACATTAAGCACCGATTCATCTATGAACTGCACAACTGACATTACAGGCACATGCACTATTGATTTTGTGCCGCAAGGAACAAAATTATTTGATATAACCCACCAGAATTACAATAGCGAAACAATCACAAAATCAATAAGTTCCGGGATGCTTAATGACTTTACAGCAGCGCCTGTTGTTCTTAAGCCATATCCCGGAAACATCACAGTACTTGTCCGCAACACAACACTTGAAGGAATTAAGGATGTGAATGTTACAATATCAAATGAAACCGATACAGCAAGTATGTTATCGGACGCAAACGGATACGCTAATTTTACAGGCATGGTTTCGTTCCAGAACATAACTGTGAACGGAACTGCTGTCGGTTATGGAATAGACAACGACAACAATGTTTATGCATCCCCCAACACAACAATTTCAAGAACAATAACATTAAACCCCACAAAACTCATCATAAATGTCCGCAACATAACAGATGCAAT
>JAUVEX010000024.1 GCA_030594585.1 archaeon
AATTCAAGAACATATAAAATAGATATATCTAACTGTTTCAAAGAGCCAATTATTTCAATGTATCAATAGCATCCATTGCCTTTAAGCTGTATGATTCTTCTTCTTTCTTTGCCTATCTTCTAAAAAACAATAAAATCGCGCCCAAAGCAACAAGCCCACCAATGCCATATAAAATAGCATTATCTGTGCCCATCATATTCGGCAAACCACTGTCGGCTTTTGCAGATATGTCGCCATAAGTCTCATTAATCACTCTGGGGCGTATAACCGAAACCCACAACTGATTGCTATGCCCCTCTTTGCTGAAATCCACAAGTATACTTATTCGGTCCTGTTTTCCAACTGCTTTTTCTGTAGGCATTATGGTCCATTTGAATGTTTTTGTCCATCCCGAAGGCACCTGAAAAACATCCATGCGCTCGCGTAGGTTGCTTATTCTTTCGCTTGAAACAGGAACAAAATTATCGGGATTATGGATTGTTTCAAAATATCCTCGTCTAAAAGAAGGTTTTATAAAAACAGCGCTGGCGCTTTTTGAGGTTACCGTAACTATCAATTCCCCGGGCTCGCCGATTTTAGGAGTTTCTGAACCAATATACTGCATCTCAAAAGAACCATATTCGTTTTCAGTCCCTTCTTCTGCATACGCCGTATAAAAAAACACAGATACTATCGTAAATATAAGAACGCAATAAACTGCTTGTTTTAAGATCATAACAATTCCTTTACATACCCGGCATGCCCTTAAAATTCTTCATAAGATTAGCCATAGGACCGCGTTTGAGCCCTTTTCCACCTTTCATCTTTTTCATCATCTTTTTCATCATGTTGAATTGTTTTAGAAGCTCTTTTAGTTCGGTCTCAGGCACACCAGCCCCTTTTGATATTCTGCTTACACGGGAAGAGTCCAATATATCCGGGTTTTTCCTTTCATCAACAGTCATAGAATCAATCATGATGCGCCATTGGTTCATCTTTTCTTCCTGTACGCCAAGCATCTCTTTTGGTATTTTGGCGCCGCCCATGGGAATCATATCCATAATTTTGCCTAAAGAGCCCATTTTTTTCATGGATTCAATTTGTGAGTAGAATATCTCAAGATTGAACTCCCCTTTCATTAACTCTTCTGCTTTCTCAGGATTAAACGCATCTTTTGCTTTTTCCAAAAGACCTTCAAGGTCGCCCATGCCCAAAAGCCGCGATACAAACCTTACAGGGTCATACACTTCAAAATCATCAGGTTTTTCACCCATTCCAAGGAATTTGGTGTTAACACCGGCTGCATGGCATGCAGACAATACCCCACCGCCTTTAGCAGACGAGTCCATTTTAGTGACAATAACGCCTGTAAGACCGACTAATTTATTGAATTCCTCTGCCTGTTTTTGTGCGGCTTGTCCTATATCTCCTGAAAGCACAAGCAGTTTTTCGCGGGCATTGAGTATCTTGTTAATTTTTTTTATTTCATCCGCAAGTTCAGAGTCAAGTGCTGAGCGGCCTGCAGAGTCCACAATCACAACTTCTTTGTCTTTGAATTGCTTTACACCCGCTTCCACTATTTTTACAGGGTCTTTTTCTTTTGCATCTCCATAAACATCAATATTGAGCTTTCCTGCAAGCTGTTTTAGCTGTTCGTATGCCGCAGGCCGCCAGGTGTCGCACGAAATCATGCCGACAGATAAACCTTTTTTGACAAAGAATCGGCCAAGTTTTGCAGTTGTCGTTGTTTTTCCTGAACCGAAAAGGCCAACTAGTAGTATTTTTTGCTTTTCGAGCTTTATTTCAGGCTTTTCTTTTCCCAAAAATTCAACAAGCTCGTCATAGACTATATTTATGACATGCTCGCGGCGGGTTATGCCTTTTGGGACTTTTTCATCCAATGCTTTTTCTTTTATATTTTTAGATAATTCAAAAACAAGCTTTACATTTACATCTGCCTGTATAAGCGAGCGCTGAAGGTCGCGAACCAAATCATCAACTGCTGCCTTGTCTGCAACACCGATTCGCGCGAACTTCGCCAAAGAATCTTTTATCTTGTCAAACATAGAATGTCTTTAGAAGTAATATCTTTTAATAGTTTATTTGCGTTGTTACCTTCTATCCAATTCTTTTCCAACACCAGAAAAAAATTCATCATCATGTGCCTTTTTTATAGAGTCGCCTACAGGTGTTATATTTAGAGTGTTTCCTTTTTTATTTCCACGAGTATCGATTTGTTGGTCTTCTTTTGAGCCAATAACAGAAATCACTCGACAATCTTTTGGTTCTGTTTCAATATTAAAATCAACAACAACAATCGGAATTTGTTTTTCATCAACAAAATCTTTCAAAAGCTGAGTTTCTTCAAAAACAGGTCTTTCTTGAAAAGCATAACAACCGCTTTTTATAAGCTGTTGGTACTCCTTTGCAAGAGCCAGACCAGTATTTAAGTTAAGAGGCATGTTGTATTCATTAAGTTTTGCTTTTCGTTCATTTGCGTCTGGTTTATATCGGAAGCAATGATTAATGAAAGGAGTAATTAACGGCGCAAGTTCCGGGATGAATTGAATTAAGTCTATGCCTCCGGCGGTTTTCTCCGGAGTATATGTCCCAAGAATCATGGGTGTTTCAATGCCTGATTGCCTATCTGCAAAAAAGATATAACCTGGTCCTTTTTCTTTGCACATTGCTTTTTTAGCATAAATTGCTATTGTTTTACTCATAACCACCACATAGTAATCATAGTTTATATATCTTTCGTTTCAATGCATTTTGCGCACGCTGCAGGACGATTATTCATCCCCTGCCTGAAAAGTTGCCATTTCCCCTTCAGGCACCTTCGGCGCCCCCCTTTGCGGATATATATTGCGGCTTGCATATCTTTGCGCAAGGAAGCCCGTCATATTCATAAACATATCTTTTATTGAGTTATTTACGGGTTCCGAACATATTTTTTCAACAGCAGAAAATATATAGCTTCCGACAATCGGGGTCATTTTTTCTTCCGCAATATTCGAGGCTGCAATCCGTTCAAAAATCTCATTCAAAGAGCCCGCAAGAACTATTGCCCCAAAAACAAAGGCTTCCTTGGGAATTTTTTTAAGAACGCTGTATTTTTCAGATAATGAGCTATATGCGCTTGTTTCAAAGAATGTATCTGCTATCTGTGAAACAGCATATCCTCCAATAAAATGAGTTATGTAGTCAACTTCAGGCGCCTGAACATAAAGCATATGGTCCCAATTCCCGTTCCACGGAAACAACGCAGCGAAATGCGCACCAACTGTTGCAACTGTGGGCAGAACAACCTTTGGTTTGCAAAAGTCATTCTTTTTGATTTCTTCGTATAATGCGCCAGGATTTTTGTTCATACCGCAAGTAGAAGCAGCAAGGATATAAATCTGAATCATGCGCCAACCCCTATGGGCTTTTTATTTAAAATATGTTGTCCTTAATAATGCTCATGATAAAAATCGTATTTTTGGGAACAACATCGGGTGTTCCTACAAACAAGCGCAACCTGCCTGCAATTTTTATGATGTATAAAAAAGAGCGAATGCTTTTTGACTGCGGGGAAGGCACTCAGCGCCAGCTTATGGCAAAAAATCTTAAATTTATGAAAATTGACCGTATTTTTATATCCCACTGGCATGCGGATCATTTCGCAGGGCTTTTGGGGCTTGTGCAGACAATGTCTCTTGAAAGCAGGACAAAACCGCTTGAAATATACGGTCCTGTAAAATCAAAAGAATTTGTAGAACAGCTTTTAAATATCGGCTATTTTGAGCGCGGATTTGAAGTAAAAGTGACTGAACTTGATGAGGGCGATATTGTTGATTGCGGGGAATATGAGATAATCCCGTTTGCAGTAGAGCACAGGATACCGGCGTTAGGGTTTGTATTCAATGAAAAAGAAAAATTAAGCGCTAATATGAAAAAAGCAGCTAAATTCGGGCTTGAAACAAGCCCGCTTATAGGCGATTTAAAGGAAGGGAAAACCATAAAGTATAAAGGAAAAACAATAACGCCTAACGATATTCTTGAAGTTCATAAAGGGCGAAAAATAGTATACACCGGCGATACCAAATACACCGAAAACATTGTGAAATTTGCTAAAAACGCCGATGTGCTTATAAGCGACTCCACATTCTCGTCAGATTTTGAGGAACGGGCAGGCGATTTTAAGCATTTTACAGCAAAACAGGCAGGGATTATTGCAAAAAAAGCAGGTGTAAAAAAGCTTGTTCTAACGCACATCTCAAGAAGATATCAGGAAAAAAGCAACGGCGAAAAGAACCTATTGGAAGACGCCAAAAATGTATTCAAAAACACGATTTTAGCAAAAGATTTTCTTGAAATAACAGTTAAATGATTAAACCCTGTCCGAAAGTCTTATAAAACTACCCTTCCTTAACAGAATCCATGCGCAAAGAAGCAAAGTCTATTCTTATACACACTATTGCAGGACTAATTGTCGGAAGCCTGACAAAAACAATTGACGGCAAGCTATTACTTATTATCGGTTTTGCCGTGCTTTTTGCTCTTCGTGAAGCAACAATGCGTGTATTTAAGCCTGAAGAAAAGAACTTCTGGGCTGCAAACGGCCTTATGCAATACTTATTTACATGGCTCGCAGTTGCGGTGATTGCGCTCAATGTTTGATTTTTATGTTACGAACTGAATTTTCATCGGATGTAAAACCCGAAACAAAAGCAACTGTTGCAGGGTTTGTGCAGGATAAGCGGGATGTCGGAAAACTTATATTTTTAGTTCTAAGAGACCAAAATGGCGTAATTCAGGCAACATTCAAGAAAGGAGAGATAAACGAGGATGTTTTTACTGCTGCAAAGAAAGTTCCTAAAGAATCATTTGTAAAAATTTCAGGAAAAACCCTTAAAAATGACCGTGCTCCAAACAAGGTCGAGATAAAACCGGACACATTTGAAATACTCTCTCGTGCAGAAACACCGCTTCCATTGGATGTTTCAGGCACAATAGACTCTAATCTTGATAAAAGGCTTGACTGGCGATTTTTAGACATAAGGCAGCCAAAAGTTATGGCTGTTTTCAGGCTTCAAAGCGAGATTGTGAACCTTTTAAACGAATTCATGGTTAAAAACAAATTTATGCGCATATTCTCCTCAAGAATAACGGGTGCCGCCACAGAAGGCGGAACTGAATATTTTCCTATAATGTATTTTAACAAAGAGGCTTTTTTGGCCCAAAGCCCTCAGTTGTATAAAGAATCTGCTCTTGCATCCGGTATGGACCGGGTGTATGAAATAGGTTTTGTATACCGCGCAGAGCCGCACCACACAACAAGGCACCTATGCGAGTATGTTTCCTTTGATTTTGAAATGACAACTGAGGATTTAAGCGAAATTCTTGACATGGAAGAAAAAATGATGCAATACATATTTACAGAGCTCAACAAAAGGTGCAAAGAGGTTCTTGATATTTACGGGATAACACTTGAAGTTCCTAAAAAAATTCCTCGCTTGACGCTTGCAGAAGCGAACGATATATTGAAGAAAGAAAAGCTTGACAAGGAATTTATTGAAGAAAATGACCTTACACCCGAAGGCGAGAGAAAGATAAGCGCATGGGCAGAAAAAAATCACAACACTTCTTTTGTATTTATTACACATTTTCCCTTTGCAAAAAAGCCGTTTTACATCATGAAAGATGGCAAAAAGGAGTCATTATCATTTGACTTGATTTACAATGGGCTTGAAATCACAAGCGGCGGCATAAGAGAGCATGATTATGATGCACGGGTCAAGAATGTGAAAGACAAGGGAATAGACCCGAAAACATTTGATCATTTGAGATTTTTCAAATACGGAATGCCGCCTCACGGCGGTCTTGCGCTTGGAATAGAAAGGCTTACAGAAAAAATATTGAACCTCGATAATGTAAGAGAGGCTACGCTTACACCAAGAGATACCGAACGGCTTAAGCCATAATTAAACAACAGTAGTTGGTGATACTATGGAACCAAAAAACGATGTGTTTTTTAAAAATATGGGAACCGTGCTTCATATAACGAAGCGTGTAGAATAAACCAATAGAATAAAATCTTTTAAGGGAGATATTTTTCTTTTTTTTAACAATGGCCTTTGCATGCAGGCATGGTGTCTGTCAGTGCGTCGCTCACATTTACAGTATACCTTTCGTGAGGTATTGAAATTGAATATTCTTCTCTTTCTGTAATAATACCTGAACGGTAATCGCTTATCTGTCTTTTGTATAACATGTATGTGTTTTCATCAATAATCTGTTCGCCCGATTCTATTGAAAGAGCCATCATTCTGTCTATTTTTTCGTCAAGGATATCAAGAATCGGTCTTTCTTCCATATGGTAACCATCTGATACGACATAGATTATTGCATTTTCCCCGTCATTTAAGACTCTTTCGCGGTTTATTCCGTTATAACTTTTTCCCCCAGCACAGTTTTCTGCAAGCATTTCTGTCTTGTGTATTTCATTAGGGTCGAAATCAAGATAATTTATAAACGCGGCAACAATATTCGGTATTGAATATGTTATTTTTGCACTATTTGATGTCGGGATACCCCTTATCTCAAGCGCGCCAATATCTGAATCATCGCTTATTTCATACTGTTTTTCACCGACTCCCGGTTTCATGCCGATTGCATCTATTCTTTCTATATTATTTGGGTTTGAAAGAAGGGATAGTAAAGGCATATATGCCTTTGCGGCAGTTATCAGTTTCTTTCTGTCTTGGCCATTATTGTATCCAACCCTTACATGAGTAGCTGCAACCTGCCTTTTATCCTCGGAATAGGTGCATCCATATATGAGTTTTTGACCTGTTTCATGTGTTGAATGATAAATATTATCTATTGCATTTCCCCAGCCAACAAGGGCATCAAGATCATTTCCAAGTCCAAATGGCTTTTCCATCTTGATTTCAATAATATTATTGCCGCCGCACCAATTGCCATCTACATTGATTTCCGCGTCGGGCGTCATATTATAATACATAACCGCTTGTTGGTATATTGCCTGCGCATCTGTTGTAGATATCTCGACTTCGGCGCCGATTGACCTTCCAGTTATGCTTTTTGGTGGAGAAATAGTTATTCCGGGAGTTGTTGTGTATGTTATGTTGCCGTCAGGTCCGATGTCAAGTCCTGAGTTTGTTGAATTTCTGACAGATGCCCAGCAGGTATCTTGGTCAAATTCCGTTTTTTCAAAAGCGCTGCTAGAATTCCATAAAAACATTTAACTACACCTAAATGATTACTGTATTCCAATACATATAAATGTTTTGTTTGGTTAAGCGCAACCTATATATTTGTTGGGTTTTTATGCAGTCAATTATATAATATCAAAAACACAAAAACACCACATGACAGCACTTGACAAAATTGTCGATTTTCTTGACAATTATCTTGACACACGAAATGTCGAAGATCATTTCATAAACGGCCTTGTTGTTTCGGGAGAAAAAGAAGTAAAAACCATAGCATTAGCGGTTGACCCGTGCATGGAAGTGCTTGAAAAAGCAAAAAAAGAAAACTGCGATCTTGTAATTACGCACCACGGGCTTTTTTCAGATAATGAAATTTTAAATGAAGTTGCAAAAAAAAGAAAGGACTTTCTTGAAAAAAACAACATCTCCCTTTTTGTATCGCATCATCCTCTTGATGTGCATAAAGATATCGGAAACTCAAAAATAATGGCGGATATTTTAGATTTAAAAAACCAGAAACCATTTTTCAAGATGGACGAACACTTTTATGGAATTGAAGGCATTATTGATACGGGTTTGAATACGCTTAAAACAGAGATAACCCAAAAAATAGGGTCTATTCTTGCATCGCATGAATTTGGGCCAAAAACCGTAAAACGAATAGCAATTGTGTCCGGAAGCGGTGCGGATGCAATACACTTGATGAAAAATGAAAATATCGATACACTCATCACAGGAAACCCGAAACACAATGAATTTTATGCTGCAAGAGAGCTTAAAATCAATGTAATTTACGCAGGACACTATGCAACAGAGGTTTTTGGGGTAAAAGCCATTGGCGAAAAGCTTAAAAATGAGTTTAACGAATTAAATACCCTGTTTATTGATGTGCCGAGCGGGCTTTAAGGTGATTTTTATGGTTTCAAAAGTAGATAATGAAAAATGCTTAAGATGCGGCGGGTGTGTTTCTGTATGCCCTGTTGACTGCCTTTTGCTTGACGAGGTAGAAGGAATAGCAGTTGATGCAAAAAAATGCACATCCTGCGGTATATGTGTTGATTTTTGCCCTGTGGGTGCGTTTTCTATAAAAAAAGAAGATTGAGGGGTTGTTTATGCTTTTTAAAAACGAATATGATGTTGTAATTGCAGGCGCAGGTCCTGGAGGCGCTGCAGCTGCCCGAAAATGCGCAGAAGGGGGGCTTAGTGTTCTTCTTTTAGAAAAAAGGCAGGAAATAGGGGCGCCTAAACGGTGCGGTGAAGGTCTTGGGTTGTCTTTTGTAAATCATCTTGGTTTTAAAGGAAATGAAGGGTTTGTGACAAATATGGTTGATAATGCCTGTCTTGTAGCTCCAAACGGCAAGGAGATTATGGCAGAATTTCCTGATGATAAAGGATGCATTCTTGAGAGAAAACTGTTTGACAAGGCACTTTGTTATAAAGCCGCAGAAGCAGGTGCAAAAATAATCGCTAAAGCAAAAGTGATAGATGTTTTGAAAGAAAACGGAAAAATAACAGGCATCAAAGCAAAAATAGACGGCAAAACAATTGAAATCAAATCAAAAATAGTTATTGCAGCAGATGGGGTAGAATCCAAAATTGCAAGAATGGCAGGGCTTGATACAAAAAATCGTGCTCAAGATATAGATTCCGGGTTTCAGTATGAAATGGCAGGAATTGAACTAAAAGATTCTAACAGGATTTATCTTTATTTTGGCAACGACATTGCTCCAAGAGGATATATCTGGATATTCCCTAAAGGAAAAACAGTAGCAAATGTAGGTATAGGGATTGCGGGGAATCGCAAAAAAACAGCAAAAGAATATCTGGATGAATGGATTGAAACACAACCAAAAATAAAAAAAGGCTCAATAATTGAAGTAAATTCCGGCGGCATCCCTGTTGGCGGATTGTTGAAAAAAATGACTCTTGATAATTTTATGGTTGTAGGCGATGCAGCACATCAGGTAAACCCATTGCATGGCGGAGGAATTGACGAGGCAACAGTTGCGGGAGAAATTTCAGCAAAAATTGCGATAAAAGCGATAAAAAAAGGAGATACGAGCGATAAAACACTTAAGGAATATAACGACCTTTGGTGGAAAACCCGCGGGAAAGATCTCGAAAAAATAGAAAAATATAGAAATCTTGTAGAAAAACTTACTGATGAAGATATGAACATTCTTGCAGGGGCAGTATCCGGAACAGAACTTCTTGATTTTGCAGTAGGAAAAGGCGAAACATTAGTAAAAATACTTATGAAAAACCCAAAACTTTTCAAGCTTGCCCGACATCTTATATAAATCAAAAAAATTAAGTTATAATGTGATATTATGGGTTCAAATTTGAATCATCTTGGCATCATAATGGATGGAAACAGGCGTTTTGCAAAGCACCTCATGAAAATGCCTTGGAAAGGGCATGAGCTTGGTGCAAAAAAAATAGAGACCGTTCTTGACTGGTGTTACGAAAAAGACATAAAAACAGTTACATTATACGCACTTTCACTTGAAAATATAAAAACCCGGCCGAAAAGAGAATTTGAATTTTTGATGGATTTGTTCAGGCGTGAATTTAAAAACAAGAAATTTCGTGAAAAACTGAAGAATAATAAAATATGCGTGCGTGCTTTTGGCAAACTGAGACTTTTGCCGCAGGATGTGCGCGAATCCATTGAGGAAGTTGTTGAAGAGACAAAAGATTACAAAGAGTACGAGCTTAATTTTGCAATCGCATATTCCGGCAGGCAGGAAATTCTTGATGCAATAAAAAAGATTTCCGGAAAAGACTTAAAAGCACTTGATGAAAAAAAATTCGAGAAATATCTTTATACTTCGGGAATAAAAAATCCTGATTTAGTTATAAGGACTTCAGGAGAAAAACGCATTTCCGGTTTTCTATTATGGCAGGCAGCATACAGCGAATATTATTTTATAGATAAGCTGTGGCCTGAATTTACAAAAGATGATTTTCTTGCCGCTCTTGATGATTTTGCTTTAAGGAACAGAAGATTCGGAAGCTAAAAAACATTTTTTAAGATTGCGGGAATTAAGCACATATAAGGCACCCATATTTTCGGCCTTTTGATTGCGGAGTAAATCATTTTTGAAGGATAGTCCATATCTCCTTTTTCTTTTAGAAAATCAACAACTTCTTTTTGTGAGCTTATAGAGACAAGTTTATCAGTTTCAGAATCATTAAGAGAATTAAGAAATTTGCGAATCAAAAGCGCG
>JAUVEX010000070.1 GCA_030594585.1 archaeon
AAAGAGTTTTAGAAACAGGCGCTGACTGCGGGTTTGCGTATGACGGGGACGGGGACAGGATTGGAGTTGTGGATGAAAAAGGGCGGATTGTTTCGGGAGACTTTATTTTGATGATGCTTGCAAGACAGGCTTTGGATGCGAAAAAAGGAGATGTAATTTTTGAGGTTCGGTCTTCCCGGAGCCTTTTGTCGGATGTAAAAAATCATGGAGGGACACCTCAAATAACCCGGGCGGGCCATAGTTTTCTTTTGGATGAAATTGTAAAAAGAAATGCTGTTTTTGGCGGAGAGTTTAGCGGGCATATGTATTTTCCTTACTGCTATTATAATTATGATGACGGGATTTTTGCAAGCCTTAAAATTGCAGAGATTGTATCCGGCATAGAATCATTATCGGCATATGTTGATTCCCTACCAAGAGAGGTTGCCTCTCCCGAAATACATGTTGACTGCGCTGATGACAGGAAGTTTAAAGCGATAGACGAATTTAAAGAATACTTAACAGAAAACAATTACGATTTTTTAGGCATTGACGGGGCACGCATAAATTTCAAGCATGGTTGGGCATTAGCGCGCGCATCAAACACCACACCACATATAAAGTGCAGGTTTGAGGCAGACACTAAGGAACATTTGGATGAAATAATGACGGAAGTTTCCAATATTTTGAAGAAATTTGATATTTTGTTGAGTTTTTAGTTACTATCTGTGCGTATATGAATAACTAATTACTTATTGGTAATTTAATATTATTATATATACAACATATGCCTATTTTTTAGTTTATGTATTTTGATGCAAAGAAACTTTTTGTTTTTCTGGTTTTTTTATATTTAAATGTTTCTTTTGTAGATGCGGTTGTCATAAACGAGATAATGTATGCTCCGAGTGCTTCTTTGGGCGGGACATATAATGAATGGGTTGAGTTGTATAACCCGTTAAATGAGTCTGTTGATGTTTCGGGTTGGGTTTTGAGAGATAAGACCACACTTAATGTGGTATTTTTGAAAAATACATCAATTGAACCGCAAGGATATTTGATTGTTGCATATAAGTCTGAAATTTTTTCTTCGTATTATGATGTGTCGTGTTCGATTGTTAATGGGAAATTTATATTGAATAATGGTGGGGATTTAATTGAGCTTTTGAACAATACAGAAGTTATAGACGCTGTAACGTATATGAAATCATGGGGTGCATATAATAACAGCAAAACACTTTCCAGAAAAAATGCAAGCGAGAAATTTATTTTGGAAAATTCCTTTGAAGGGACGCCAAGCCCGTGCGCGCCTAATTTTAAGAACATAAGCGCTGATGTGCGCGTATTTCTTGACGGTGATAAATTGAAAGTTTTTCCCGATGATGCAGTGGTTGTTGTGAATTATAGCGTTAAAAGCAATTGTCTGGATGCGGTTGTTTATAGCGGCACAACAAATCAGACATCTTTTGATATGGGCCTTGATTTCGGGAAATTTCGTGTATTTGCTAATATTACGCATATTGTAAATTACAACGACACAAACGAATTGAATAATTTCTTTGATGAATCAATTGTTCTTGAACCAACAACAAAGACAAGAAGAATCCGTGTCTGGACAGACAGTCAAACATATGAGCTTAACACAACTGTTAAAGGCTGTGTTGAGATATTTTCAAACAGCACAAATGTTTCAGGGAATATAACCCTAAAGATTGGACGGGAAAAAACTTCGGGCGGGTATGACTACAGGCATTTTTTGAATGATTCTGATGCGTTTTCTTTTTCAAATTATACGGTGTTTAATTTTTCGTGGGGCGTGCCTGAAGATGCAATTGAGGGGCATTACAAGGCGTATTCGCGCTTTGATTTTTTTGTCGGGGAAAACAAGACAAATTATAATTCGTACAGTGATGGAATATTCTATATAAACGGATTGAAGGACCTTGGAGACCCTAAATTATCTGTTTTTCAAATCCCTGAAAGTATGCGTTTTGGAAGTGCCGGACTTGTTCTTTTCAATTTTTCTTCAAATAACGGGAAATACGAAAAAATAAGGTTTGTGGCATATTCAAGTAAACATCTGGAAACCGGGAAAACGCAATGTATCTCAAAAGATTTGGATTCAAGTAATCTTTGTACAACGCCGTATAATTCAGAAATCGCCGAGGCATTTGAGCTTGAAGATATTTCAAGAGGGACAAACATGACTTTAGGGATTCCGGTGTTTTTGAAAGACAACTGTGATTTGCACTACAAGGAAGGGAATTACAAGTTTTACGCAAAAGCATTTTATTATGATGACGAATGGATTGAATCTACAAAAACGGATTTCAATTTGACAGTTTCCGGGATGACAAAAGACAACTGCAAAAAAACAGAATCAACAAAGGCAACAACCACTAGTGGAATTTTTAGTATTGTTGAACCAAAAAAGATTATTTTAGAAATTACAAAGTATTCTCAAAAAGTTGTTGTTGGTGATAAATTTCAAACAAGTGTACATATTTTAAATACGGGTCAAACTGATGCAATTTATACAATACAGTCTTATGTTTACAATAGAAGCCGACTTTTAAGTGAGGGATATTTTGGTGATTCATGGAATAAAGGATGGGATGCAAATAAATATGATATACTGATTCCTGCAAATGAAAATGTAACAATTGTTCTTGAAAATCGTATAAAGGAAGGAATAAATTCCGGTAATTTTACATTGAAAGTTAAGATTATCGGCGAAAAAACATATGAAGAAAAAAGAATAATTGAAGTTACTGCAGGCAATCTTTCTAAAAAAACAAATTCAGATAATTTATCAAAAAATCAAACAGGCATTATTGTTTCGTGTGATTATTTTTTGGATAAAATGTATCTTAATATAACAAACACAAATGACAAGCGCGCATATTTAAGATTATTAAAAGATAATGAGACTGAGGAAAACTTATATGTTCAGGCAAACCAGACGCGCGAATTCATATATAAAAATCAGGCCGATGGGAAACACTTTATAATACTTCAGGACAAAAAAGAAAATACGCTTTTGGCAAGCTGTGCTGTAGATATAGACAATACTGTTGCTAAAAACAAGATAACTGCAGCATTATTGGAAAACCGCGTACAAAAAAATATTTTTGCGCGCTTTTTTGAGTGGCTGTTTGGTATTTTCAGGTGATTTGAATGATTTCAATAATAATCCCGACATACAATGAAAAAGATAACATTGGGACTCTTTTAGGGGATGTTTCTCATGTTCTTGAAAACAGAAATCAAAAGTATGAGATTGTAGTTGTTGACGATTCTTCCCCTGACGGCACAGCAGATGTTGTTTCTAAAATAATCAAGAAAAACAAGAATATCCGTCTTTTGGTGCGCGATAAAAAAGAAGGCCTTGGCGCAGCATATAAATTTGCAATACCAAAAGCGAAAGGAGATTTGATACTGGAAATGGATGCTGATTTTTCCCATAACCCAAAATACCTGCCTGATTTTATTGACGCTTCAAAGAATGCGGATATTGTCATAGGTTCCAGAAAGATTGCCGGCGGAAAAAGAAAAGATTCACTCAAGCGCCGCATTTTTCCGGCAATAGGATCTTTTCTTTTTAGAGTTGTGGGTTGTCCGGTAAAAGACCCCACAAGTGGTTATCGATTGTACAAAAAAGAGATTACAGAAAAAATAGATTTTGAAAATCTTCCGGATGATTACTCATTCCAGGTTGCAGTGCTGTTTGAGGCAAAAGCTCTTGGCGCGTCATTTTTAGAAATACCGATTGATTTTGAAAAAAGAATGAGCGGGCAGACCAAATATACAAATAGGGATCTTTTCGGAAACATTCGTGTTCTATGGAGTGTTCTTTTCAGGCGCAAACACTAACATATTTAAAGAAATTGCCGCATAGGGGAATGTATGTCTTTTGATATCAATTTCTTAAAGGAAAAAGCAATATTCTATCGCCACTATATAGGACTGTTTGCTGTTTTTGCAGTTGCGTTTTGGCTTCGCATGATGCCTTTTTCTTATGATTATCTTCAGGGAATAGACCCGTATTATATTTTTCGCATGATGGAGCATTTGGTTGAAAACAACCTGCATCTTCCGGCACTGGATGCTATGAGATATTATCCGGATGGGTTTGCCCCTCATATAGAGCATGTGCTGATGTATTACCCATATGCTATTTTTTATATGATTGTATCGAAATTTGCTGCAATTGACGCACTTGCTTTTGCAAAATTCGCGCCTGCATTTTTCGGCGCGCTTTTTACAATCCCTATGTTTTTTATCGGAAAAGAGCTACACACAAAAACAACAGGGCTTTTTGCAGCATTCTTTTTTGCGGTATCCCCATCGGTAATTTTTAGGACTTCTGCAGGATTTATTGAAAAGGAACCTTTCGGCGGGCTTTTTTTGATTACGGCTATTTGGTTTTTCCTAAGAGCTATAAGAAAAGATTCTTTAGTATCGGGTCTAGTATCCGGTATGTCGCTTGCATTGGGTGCTGCTACATGGGGGGGTGTAAATGCGCTTTACCTTGCGCTTGCAGGATACACAGTCATAATGGTTTTAACTACAAGACACCCTGAACCATATCTTAAGGCATTTGCGCCTGTTGTTCTTTTTGGGGTTCTGATACCGGCATACACAATTACGCTAAATAGTTTTACAGGAACATACCAGCTTATGCTTTATGCTGCACTTGGTCTTGTATTGTTTGTGGAATTGATGGAAAAATATACGCAATACAAAAAAGAACACAGGCATTATACAATTCCTGCACTTTACGGTTTTGGTGCACTGTTTGTTTTAGTGGGCTCTTTTTTCTCAGCTGCGTTGGCAAAGCTAGTATCCTCCGCATGGGGGATGATATTTTTTAAGGAATCTGTGATAATGTCGACGGTGGCTGAAAGCGTTACATCTACCTGGCCTGATTTTACGCGCGGCTTAAGCACAGCCTATGCTGCAGGGGCATTGCCGTTTATGAGTGGAGTGCTTCCTGTTTTTTCAATATGGCTTTTTGCGTTTTTTGGAATTTTTTTAATGATAAATGAAATTTTTAAGAAGAAAAATA
>JAUVEX010000084.1 GCA_030594585.1 archaeon
GCAACATATCAATTACAAAGAAAAATACAGGGCTTGTCTACAGCATCTGTTAGGTGTTTTTTTGAATGTTGAAAGCTGGCTATTATTGAAAAAAGGGCTTGAAATTGAATCCCTTTTTAAAAGCCGTCTGAAGTCAAGACTTAAAAAAAGAATGACGCTTGGAAAAAAAACAGATACTTTGCGGGAAAGAAAATACGAACTTGACGATGGCACAGAAATAGAACTTAAACTAATGCTTTTAATCACAAACCCGCGCGCAAAAATAAAGATTGAAAGCAAAACAGAAGAAGCGTTTGAGAAAATAAAAAACGATTTAGGGCTTATTCTTTAATTTAATTGCAACTTTTGCCACATGCGCGCCTAAATTTCTTGATGTTTCAATACCCCACACATCTGTTTTAGAATCCGCCTTGTTTTGGGCCTGTCCGGTTCCGCCATAGTGCCTTGTGTTTTCATCCCCTACAACAATCATGCCCTGTATTAAAAAGAAATTGTGTATCTGCTGTATGGCTGTCTCCTGGCCGCCGTTCCTTGCACCCCCAACAGTTACAGCACCCCCAATTTTATCAACAAGTGCATTGGTTCTTCTTAAATATCTTGTCCTGTCCACGAATGATTTTAATTGGGCAGACATCCCTCCAAAATATACAGGAGAACCTATAATCACACCATCTGCCTTTGAAACACTATCTGCAACCTGTTGAAAATCATCCTCAATAACGCACCTGTTTTCTTTCCTGCATCCTTCACACACAGAACATGGGGATATTTTCATACGACCAAGATGAATCAGTTCTGTATCGCAGCCAAGTTTTTCAGCCGCCAAAAGTGCTTCTTTTACAAGAACAAATGTATTTCCGTCCCGTGGGGAGCCCACAAGGCCTATAATTCTTACCATAAGAACAACTGTTAATCTCTTGGCCCGTATTTCTGCATTATTACAAGCTCATCAGAATTAAGCTTTTTTCCTTTCAAAAATTCATCAAAAAGAGTTTCTGCTTTTTTCTTTAGCTCTTTTTCCGTAAGTTCGCGTGCTATTTTTTCGTCTTTTATTTTTTTATCCTTTACTTTTTTTGCGGTTATTTTTTCAGCGCCAACTATTCCAATATACGCTGCGTGAGCTTCATTTGCATCTTTTTTAATCTTCTTTAATTCCGATGTTGCGGGCTCTACAGAAGACCTTAACTCTTTAATTTTATCAAAAAGCACTGAAAGTTCCTTGTGGTTGGCTTCGCTTTCTTCAGATAATTTAACAATCTCTTTGTGCACTTCATCGGCTCTTGCTCTTTTTTCTCGTAGTTTCTTAAATTCAGAATAAAGTTTTTTTCGCATATTTGATATGTCTTTTCCGCTTTTAAGCTGTTTTTCCATATCTTCGAGCTTTTTTCTTAGTTCCTCATCCTTTTTTACAGAAATCTGCTCAGTTTGCAAATACCAGTCAAGTTTTTTTATCTGATAAGAAAGATTCTTGTATGTATCTTCGTCAATCCCTGTTTTTTTCTTAAGGCTTTCAAACTCTTTCTTGTAATCGTTTATTTTCACCCTTGTTTCATTTGCGGATTTGTTCAGCTTGTTTCGCTCTTCTTTAAGCTCTTTTATTTTGGCGTTTTTAGTGTCTCTTGCTTCTTTAATTTCCCGTAGTTTGCTATTGATGTCTGTTATTGAATCAAATACAGACTTGTTAGAACTAATAATATCCTTTACTTTTTTGTTAAGCTCATCCCTTTTTGATTTTAAGTCTTCTGCTTTTGGCATAGTTTATACCTGTTGTGCTAATCATTAAAAAGATTTTGGGTGTAGGGGACTTACCTATTGAAAATTACCAATTATTTTGGCTGAAAGAATACTTGTTTATCATTTCTGTACGCTCATTATAAGATTTACTGCGGAAGTCATCAAGAGAACTGCAATCATTCTTTTTGCAGAAACTGCTCAATTCAAGATTGGTCATGGCAATCGCACGGTATGGGTCTTCTATCACGCCATAAGCCATCTGCACTGTGTCTGCACCGGCATTTAATGCAGTTAAGACATCATAGGCATTTGATATTCCGCCGCATGCCTTTATCGGAACATTTTCATAGTTTTCATGAACTAATTTGACTAATTCAAGCATCCGTTTATTCAATCCGGGACCGCTTAAGCCCCCGGTTTTTGTGGACAATTCACTGCGTTTTGCTGATTGTGTGTTTCCAAGAACAACACCCATTTCATATTTTTGGCATATCCCGGCCAACTCAAGTATTTTTTCATCCTCAAAATCAGGCGACAGCTTGACATAAACAGGGATATCCTCATCAATATTGCGAATATCCTTTAGCAATTTTTCGAGTGCTGCCGGATCAGAACATGCTTTTCCGGTTCCTGTGTTAGGACAGCTCACATTTATCTCGAAATCAACAAAATCAACATATTGCGCTTTTTTTAATTGGGCGTCATCTAATTTAGGGCCCACAACAGTTGCTTTGGGAGAATAATAATTTTCGTAATAGAGCGTCTTGAATGTCTCAAAGTATTCCTCCGAATTTTCTCCGCCAACACTTAATGTCATCCGATTGTCTTTGTCTTTCCAGAACTCAGATTCCAATAGATTTTCTCTTCTCCTGTAAGCCGCATCGCCCGGAAGGCCCATCGCATTTATCATGCCATGCTTCCAGTAATTCCTATTGAAAGTCTTGGGGAACCCCACAGTGTTGTGTACTTTTTTCAAATCTGCGATTCGTGGCTCCGGGTTGCCGGGACGGTAATCCAGCATAGCGGTTTTTATAGTCCTGTTGATTCCTTTGCTCGCCCAGACATCAATCACACCAAGGTCGTCTTCAAAAGATGCAAGCGAAAGAGCCGTCTTGTATTCTAGTTCTTTGCCGTAAAAATTAACAGTTGTTCCTATATTTCCAGGTATATCGAAATCATAAAACAGGGGATGCGTCTCTGTTAATCGTCTATCTCCTATTTCTTTGGCGCGTTCATAATTTTTGTTTTCCCTAATAAGTTTTTCGCGCTCTTCCCGATATATTTTAGAGGATATTTCAAGTTGTATTGGCAACACGAATTTTTTGTAAGTCTTGGATTTATGAATCTGTTTTTTGTATATCCACTCCAGAAAACGATTGTCTTTGTTTGTTAACCCAAAAGCTTTATTTCTGATTTTTTCGGTTATCCTGCCTGGTTTTTTATTATTTGAATCATTCTTGAAAGAACCCATAAAATCAATACTTGTTAGGAAGAACAATTTTTAAATGTTTGGTGCGCATATTTGATTGATTGATATGGTTTTTGATATTCTTGATTTCCAGAGAAGATACAACATACCTTATTTTATTGACCCGCATGTCCATATGCGCGATGAAGATTGGGCAAAAAAAGCAAAAATGATTGATGTATACAATGCGGGCTCTGAGGTTGGAATCGGCCTTTTCTTTGACATGCCCAATTTACCCGAACCCGTAATAAATCGCAAAAGAGTAGAAGAGAGGTTACAGCTTGCAGAGGACCAGGAAATTGCAGAATTTTACAGGTTGTATGTTGGCCTTACTTCTGATGAAAGCCAGATAAAAGAGGCAGTATCACTTACAACCGATGAGAAACTTGGCAGTAAAATTGTCGGATTAAAGCTTTTTGCAGGCGAATCAACAGGAGATCTTGCAGTAATTGATAAAGACGAACAGTTAAAGATTTACAAAACTCTTGCCGGCGAAAATTATCGCGGTGTTCTTGCAGTACACTGCGAAAAGCAGGAATTTATTGATAGTTCTAAATTTAATTTTGAAGATCCGTGGACTACATGGGCAGATGCTAGGCCAGGGCAGGCAGAGTACGAATCTGTAAAAGACCAAATCAAATTTGCAAAAGAATCAGGCTTTAAAGGGACGCTACATATTCTTCATGTTTCTTACGCGGGAACAATTGATTTGATCCGGGAGGGAATTGATGATGGGCTGGATATTACTTTTGAGCTTACGCCACATCATCTTCTTTACTCAACTGAAAAGATGCAGGATGAACTGTCCTGGGAAGATGCAATGCGCCTTAAATGCAATCCTTCCATTAAAGATGAAAAAAATCGAAAAGATTTATGGAATTTTTTAATCAACATAAAGAATGATGCGTTATATGACCGGGTTTGCATTGGTACAGATTATGCTCCACACGGAGAGGATAAATTGCCCCTTCGAGAAGAAGATAAACCAA
>JAUVEX010000111.1 GCA_030594585.1 archaeon
GCCATTGAAAAATACAAAGAAGAAAAAAACCCATACAAAGAAGCGCGTGAAAAACTAAAAGAAGTTGTTGTAGATTGGAATGAAAACCCAAGTAACAGCCTTGAAAAACTAAAAAAAGAAGGTCTGATTCACAACGAGATGTATTTGCTTTGTCAAAAAACAATAAACTATTTACCCGAAGGAAAAACCGCAGAAGTCTATTGGCTAAGGGATGATTCAGACAAAAAAATAGACAACTATCAGGACATTCTCGAGTTAAGTGTAATAAAACGAAAAGATGTAAGAGACGCAGTAGGAAATCTGGGATAATTACTTTTTCTCAAACACAAACTATATAAATAAGTAATACAAAGTATTACGCAATATTACGATTGGTGTAATAATGGGACAGAAACACAGGATTTCTTTAACACTCGATGAAGAGCTTGTAAAAAAAATAGACCAGTCAGTCGATGGGTTCATAATCAAGAACCGTTCAGACGCAATTGAGAAAATCATTGCAAATTATCTTGAAAAGCAAAAAGTAAAGCAGGCTATAATTCTTTGCGGCGGAAAAGGCATTGGAAACCGCCCCATGACACTTGACATGCCAGAAGCTATGCTGCCATTAAAAAACAAGCCCATATTGGAACACATAATAACCCACCTTAAAAACGAAGGCATTGAAGAAATCATTCTTGCCGTGGGCTACAAGCACGAAAAAATAATATCTTACTTTGGCAACGGCTTAAAATTCGGCATCAACATAAAATACCTGATAGAAAAAGAGCCTTTGGGAACCGCAGGCGCGATTCTCCAGGCAAAAGACATGATAGACTCAACATTCCTTGTATTGAATGGTGATGTTGTTGGAAAAATCCCTGTAGAAGATATGCTTAAAACTCACAGGCAGACAAAAGCAAAAACAACAATAGCGCTTACAACAACAGACAATCCTGAAGAATACGGTGTGGTCCAGCTTCGGGGAACAACAATAACAGGATTTGTCGAAAAGCCGGACAAAGAAAAAGCAATGACTAACCTGATAAACGCAGGAGTATATTTAGCAGAGCCGAATATTTTTGAGACAATACAAAAAAACAGCAAAAAAGGAAAACTCATGCTGGAAGAACTGTTCGACATCCTAAGCAAAGAAGGGCTATTATCCGGATATGTCTACGACGGCCATTGGTTTGATGTTTCAACAAAAGAAAAATACGAACGCGCGAAAAAAAGCGCGCATATTTGAAAAAAAGGTGATATGGTGGTATTTCTTACAATCGATGATGTTGATGTAGAAGGGAAAACAGTTCTTGTGCGGCTTGACTTAAATTCACCCTTAGGTGATAGAGGTGAGCTTTTAGACACAATAAGAATCGAGGCAAGCGCAGAAACCGTAAAAGAGCTTTCAGATAAGAAAGCAAAAGTTGTTATATTAGCGCACCAGGGAAGGCCGGGAGACAGCGAATTTGTGCCTTTGTCCGTGCATGCAAAAACACTTGAGTATTACACACAAAAAATAATAACCTATGTTGATGACATTTCAGGTTCTGTTGCAAAGCATTACATAAAATCCATGCGCCCGGGAGAAATACTCCTTCTTGAAAATGTAAGATTCAATTCAGAAGAGCTTCTAAAAAACCATCCGGACCACTCAAAAACACACATTGTAAGAAACCTAGCCCCTCTTGTTGACTATTACATAAATGATGCATTTGCGGTATCTCACAGAAACCAGGCATCCATTGTGGGATTCCCTAAAGTGCTTCCATCCATTGCGGGAAGAGTCATGCAAAAAGAGCTTGAAAGCCTTTTAAAAGCGCAGGAAACACCGGAAACTCCATGCATACTTGTTTTTGGCGGAAGCAAAGTAGATGACTCACTTAAAGTGATACAGACATTGTTTGAAAAAAATTCAGCAGACAAGGCTCTTGTTTGCGGCATTGTAGGACTTTTGTTCTTAAAGGCAAAAGGAATTAAGCTTGGTCTAAAAGCAAAGGAGCTTCTGCTAAAAACATCAACAACAAACGACATATTAAAAGCAAAGGAGCTTATGACAAACTACGGGGATAAGATAATCACCCCAAAAGATGTAGCGCTTGATGTCGGCGGAAAAAGAGAGACAATAGACATTAAAAAGCTTCCAACAGAATATAGCATATCCGATATCGGCGAAAAAACAATTGAATTATTTGAAAAAGAAATATCTAACGCAAAAACAATAATCGCAAACGGCCCTGCAGGGCATTATGAGAAAAAACCATTTGATATAGGGACAAAAAGAATTTTAGAAGCAATAGCAAATTCAGATGCTTTCAGCGTTCTTGGTGGAGGCCACACTTCAATGGCGGCCAAAGAATATGGTATTTTAGATAAAGTAAACCATATTTCAACAGGCGGGGGGGCATTCATACTTTTTATGACCGGAGAGCCGCTTCCGGGAGTTGTAGCGCTTATGGAATCAGCAAAAAAACACAAAGAAAATTTAAAAATTATTTCAACGGGGGCAGTTAGATGAAAACAAAAGTCGCAATAAATGGGTATGGCACAATTGGAAAAAGAGTCGCAGATGCAGTCGCCGCACAGGATGACATGGAAGTTGTAGGTGATGTAAAAACAAGGCCGACAATTGAGGCGAAATTCGCTCTGGCAAAAAATTACCCATTATATGTCACAGAAGTTTCAAAAAAACAGGCCTTTGTTGATGCAGGTATTCCTATTGCAGGAACTCTTGATGACCTTTTAGCAAAAGCAGACATTGTTGTTGACTGCGCTCCCGGGAAACTCGGGGCAGAAAACAAAAAAATATACGAAACCAAAGGAATAAAAGCAATATTTCAAGGCGGAGAAAAAGAAGGTGTTGCAGACGCATCGTTCAATGCCCAAAATAATTTCAGAAACTGTATCGGAAAACAGTTTGTCCGCGTTGTATCATGCAACACAACAGGGCTTTGCAGAACCTTGGGGGAAATCAACAGGACATTCGGTGTCAAAAAAGCAAGAGTAGTTCTCATGAGGCGCGGTCCGGACCCTGGAGACTCAAAAAAAGGGCCTGTAAATGCAATAGTTCCTAACCC
>JAUVEX010000115.1 GCA_030594585.1 archaeon
TTATGAACAATCTTAAGTTTTCATTCGTGAGTTTTCCCCCTTTGTTTTGGGTTGTGTTACAAAATCAATCATAAATTCTTCGCCCCGGGACTTTTTGTAATATTCATATTTCTGCGGTGTGTATCTTCGGATTGTAGTCCATAGCATCCCCCTGCCACTCCATTTAAGTACGCTATATAAAACCAAAATAATGATTTCGCCTTTTGGCAGTTTGTATTGTTTGACTTCCGTGTTACTATATAGCGTTGCGTTCTCTTGTATTCATCTTCTGCGATTGTTCCTTTTATTGTCTGTTTTAGGGTGGTATTTGAAATATAAATCCCAATAACAAAAGATACAATTTTAACAGCAATATTTTTTATAAAAATCATTTCACAACCCCCATTTCTTTAATTCTTCTGCAGATGGTTCAGGGTTATTACAACCACAATCAAAACATTGTTTGTCTATCCGAAATTGATTAGTATTTTTGTATCTATTTGTGTGGTAATAATCATTGGGTGGCCAACCTAAATTTTTTGTGATGAAATGTCCGCAATTTTTACATTTCATTTACTTCAATCCCCGTAATTTGTTTATTATAATAAGCTCTGTGTTTGATAGGCCCCGGGCCCTGTCCTCAAGCTCGTCAAGGCGCGCGTTGGCTATTTCTATGGCTTTGTCTATGGTCTGCGACTTTGCGCCGTGCTGTATGTCCTCTTTGTTCTTATCTATCAGCTTGAGCCGTTGCGCGAGCTTGTAAAAGTCCCGTGTCGGCCGCCAACTGAAAGGTTTATGTCTTGGCATTCAATCATCTTTTCCCATATACAACTCAAAAACAAATTTCAATAAGCATTTTGAACTACAAAAACAAAATATATCGGCTGTTCCTCTTTCTGATAAAATAAATTCGTGTTTTCCGTATGTTCCGCAATTATCACAAGCTCTATCTTCGATAGCATCAAACCATTCAGTTCCGTAGGGGTTAATTAATCCTTTTCCCATTTTCAATCACTTCTCCGTCTTGTTTTGTGTTTTTGGATAATGTTTGCAGTTAGGGAAATCCTTGCACGGAATATATGGACACATTCCCGCTCCGCAAATTGCATCTTTTGTTTTCATTCATTCATCACCTGTTCTTTCAATCATTGGTGAGGCGGGCTGTCTCCAAACCCCGCCTCGTTGTCCCACTCGATAGTAAACCTTTCCCGTCAAGGGAAACTATGAATTTAATGGGGTGAGTCGGTGAACTCACCCCGGCTATGTTAGAGTTTCAAAAAGGTTGTTGTCGCCTTTTCAAAAAAATTTAATTTTCCCGTCAAGTGTTTTCTGTGCGGATTTGTCTTTTTTCCGTTCTTTTGCCTGCTTGCGTTTCACACTTTGCAGCTTATTCAGTTGTTTAGCTTGCCAGGTCATAAATTCCACTCCGGATTATTTCTTTAACAACATTAACAGTAACGGCGTTGCCTGCGGTCTTGTAGAGTTGTGTGTTGCTCGCGACCTCTTGGGCTTTGTCGTAAAAGCTGTCGTCAAATGAGCCGTCAGGCAGTCGGGGGCAAAAACCCTGCAAACGGAAACATTCTTTCGGGGTTAAACGGCGTATAGATACTCCTTTATAACCCACTTCTGTAATCCGCCCACTTTTCAAACAGCTTCTATTATCTCTGCCGTCTCTCAACATCAAACCGTGCCTGTCCTGTGCGGTTAGCGTGAACATCGGCTCTCCGTTCTCTTTGAAACGCCTGCTGTTCTGCTGTTTTTCAGGGCGGTCAGGGGTGAGGACAGGTATAACTATTTTTGGCTGCCTGTTTCCGCCCTGCATTGTATTCAGCGCAGGGCTTACTCCGTCAGAACCATAGACACGATTGTTTGAATGTGTTGGGTTGTTGAGTTGTAATATCTGTTTGGGTTGTTTATAGTCCGTTGTAGATAACGCACCCACTATTCCTTTAATGTCGTGAATATATCCTTTTTGCCCCCCACTTCCTGAGTGTCCGATGATTTCAATTTTAGGGTGAGTTTCTTCGTCATTTTCTCCGAGAGGAAATATTTTTCGTCTACTTTTTCCTCTAAGAACTGCGACAATGAACACCCGTTCCCTGTTCTGCGGGACTCCGAAATTCTTGCTGTTAAGAACCTGCCATTCCGCATCATACCCCAGTTCAGCAATCGTCTTGAGGATTGTCTTGAATGTTTCGCCTTTTTCGTGGTTGATAAGTCCTTTGACATTCTCAAGCAGAAGCAGTGGTGTTCTATGGTGTTTAGCAATCCGCATGATTTCAAAGAAAAGAGTACCTCTCTTATCCTTAAAACCTCTCCGCTTTCCAGCAATGCTGAAACTCTGGCAAGGGAAGCCTGCACAGATAATGTCGTGTTTTGGGATGTCTTTTGCGTGAATCTTTGTAATGTCTGTTGGCTTGTATTCTGTGCCGAAGCACCTGTTGTAAATATTGACTGCGTGTTTGTCGAGTTCATAAGAACCGACCACCTCCATTCCTAACTCTATCGCGGCTTTGTCGAAGCCACCGATTCCACTGAATAATGATAGTACTTTCATAATTCATCACGCGTTCTGCATCCGCAAAATCAAATTATACCGGTTGATTTCTTTACAGCTTGGGTTCCGGCTGTTTTCGTCCTGGTGAAATTCCAGATTTTTACGGAACTGCTCTATTTCTTTTTTTCTTTTATCTTCTGACATAGAATCAACTCAGTTCAGGGTGTAAACAGCGCACCATCAACTCTTTATTGCAGTTAGGGCATGTTTGCCCTGCGTACGCCAAATCATCTTCTGCGCCGCATACAGGGCATCTGGCAACCTCTGTCATGCAACCACGACACGCTTTTTATTTATCAGCACCGAAATACCCGGCGTTGCCATGTTGCCCCACCAGTCCGTAAAGTCTTGAGATTCCCGGCCTGATAGTTTTAAATCTCCTGTCTGTGTTTGGTTTAGGTCGTCTATAGGGTTTGATTCATCCATACATTACACCTCTGCTTTCCTTTTT
>JAUVEX010000046.1 GCA_030594585.1 archaeon
GGAATGGCAAAAGTCTGGAGTGTATCTGAAGCCCCTATTCTTGCATTTTTTTCTAAGAACTCAAACATATATGGAGAAAAAAATTATTTGAAAGAATTATTTAATACTTTGCAAGGTACCGGAATAATAATGCTTGACAAGAGGGGCAAAATTCTTTGGATTAATGAAACAATTAGTTCGTGGATTGGGGACATCAAAGATGTCCGGGGAAAACAATGCCATTTAATTTACCAAAAAGACAACAAAAAGACGAATATATGCGCTGCGTATGAGACGCTAAAAACAGGAAGGCCGTCAACAATTGAAAGAAAGATACTTTCCCGTTTTGGGGGCGCAATGACAGTTGAAGTGAACTCATTTGCGATAAGGGCTAAAAAAGGAACCGTTCTTGGTGTTTTGCAGATATTAAGAGACATAACAGAACAAAAGAAGATTGAGGAAAAGGCAACAGAATATACGGATCGTCTTGAACAGCGGGTTGATGAGCACACAAGAAAAATGGCCTTATTGGGTGCGGTTTCATACAATGCGAGCCGGCCGTTTAAATTGTCTGAGTTCTTAAATGATGTTTTAAAGGATATTATGTATGTTCTGCATGTTTCTACAGGTATGATTTTTATTACCGATGTCAACAAACAGAAAAATGAGCTTGTGGCTTTTCAGGGCATTACTAAAGAACTTAAGGAAACATGCATGAAAGATCCTTTTGATTTTGGTGATGGCATTATACGCGCCATTGCAGAATCCGGGAAACGTATACATGTAAGGGATAATTTTTCAGGGCACCCAAAAATTGCACTGCCCGAAGCTAAAAAAGAAGGTTTGCGTTCCTTTGTGGGTATTCCGTTAAGGGCCAAAGACACTGTTTGGGGGGTCATGTTTCTTGCAAGCAATAGCGCACACAAATTTAAGTCTAATGATTTGGATATCCTGATTGCCCTTGCAAACCAGATAGGCATTGCAATTGAAAATGCGGAACTTTTCAAAGAAATCAAGGAATCCAAAAATTATCTTGAATCCATTATTGGACTGTCAAGCGACGGAATTTTTGTTGTTGATGCCGCAGGGAATTTGGAATTCGGGAATCCTGTATGCACAGAAATTAGCGGCTGGAAACAAGAAGAGCTTGTTGGAAAGCCGTTTATGTTATTGATACCAAAAGATTATCACGCATTTATATTAGAGCGATGGCAAGAGGCGCAAAAAGGATATGCACGGTCTTACGAAACAGAAATCATAACAAAAAGCGGGGCTCGTAAGCGCCTGTCTGTAAGCCATAAGGCTGTTGAATTTAATGGGCAGCGAAAATACATAAACATTATAAGGGATATAACGAATCAGGAAAACATTGCAAAAAAGAAAAATGCTTAATCTTTTGTGTTTTTTCGTTAATGTTTAATAAAACATATAATAATTGCGTTAAAATAATCTATATCTTTAATTGTGCTAAGACATATTGACTCGTTATGGCATTTATAGGGGGGATTCAGTTGAACAATGAAATAGAACAGCTAAACAAAAAAGCAAAAGATTATTCTAAAACCATAGACTCATTGCTTGAGGAAGTAGGAAAAGTAATAGTTGGCCAAAAAGATACAGTAAAAAAAGTAGTAGTAGCGCTCTCAGCAAACGGCCATGTTCTTCTTGAAGGAATGCCCGGATTAGCAAAGACAATGATGATAAAGACACTTGCAGACACACTTGATGCAGGCTTTAAGAGAATACAGTTTACGCCGGATCTTCTTCCTGCAGACATAATAGGAACCAATATTTACAACCAAAAGACCGGAAATTTTACAACAAAGAAAGGCCCCATATTCTCTAATTTTATTCTTGCAGACGAAATCAACAGGGCGCCGCCCAAAGTGCAGTCAGCACTTTTAGAAGCCATGCAGGAGCGCCAGGTCACAATTTCAGGCGAAACACACACACTTGAAAAGCCGTTTTTAGTGTTGGCAACACAAAACCCAATTGAAACTGAAGGCACATATGCTCTTCCGGAAGCACAAGTGGACAGGTTCATGATGAAAATAAATCTTGATTACCCTGACAAAAAAGAGGAGACGGAAATACTATCAAGAATGACAACCGGGAAAATTCCAAGAGCAAAAAAGATAATCACCGCAAAGAAAATCACAGACATTCAGGCATTTGCACCCAAAATATATGCTGATGAAAAAATACACAATTATGTCGTTGCATTGGTTCATGCCACAAGAGACCCAAAAAAATACGGCCTTGACTTAAACGGCCACATACAGTACGGTGCATCACCAAGAGCATCTATGTGGCTTGTATTGGGTGCCAAAGCATGGGCTCTTGCCGAAGGTCGCGGCTATGTCCTTCCCGAAGATGTAAAGGCAATAGCAAAAGATGTGTTGCGCCATAGGATACTTTTGACATACGAAGCAGAAGCTGAAGACATAACAACTGATTCTGTTATAGACAAGATACTTGCAAAAGTAAAGGCGCCATGAATTCTGCTTAAAAGGTAATCATGATGCCAAAAGCAAAACAGGTAATAAAAAAAGTCCGCAATCTTGACATAAGGACAAAGAATCTTGTAGACGGGCTTATGCAGGGGGCATATCTTTCGGCGTTTAAAGGAAGAGGCATAGAGTTCTCAGATGTCCGCGAATATGTGCCCGGAGATGATATAAGAAGCATAGATTGGAATGTCACAGCAAGAATGGATGCGCCATATGTCAAGGAGTTTGTTGAAGAGCGCGATCTTACAGCCATCATTGTTTTTGATGCGTCAAACAGCTCTGATTTCGGAACCCAGGTTGCGCTTAAAAAAGACCAGAGTATAGAGATTGCCGCGTCAATCGCCATGTCTGCTGTAAAAAACAATGACCGTGTAGGGCTTTTAATAGCAACCGAAGATATTGAGTTGTTTGTTCCCCCAAAAAAAGGAAGAAGGCACGCCCTTAAAATAATTCGTGAGTTGGTGTATCATCCTTTGAAGCACAAAGGTACAGACTTAAAGAAATCATTGGAGTTTCTTGCAGGCATTGTGAAAAGAAAAGCAATCATATTTGTGATATCTGATTTCCAGTTTGATGTAGCTGCAATCGAAAAGCCTTTAGGTGTTTTAAACCGAAAAAATGACATATTATGCATAAAAGTAGAAGATTTAAGGGAAAAAGAAATGCCAAATGTAGGCACAATTGAACTCGAAGACACTGAAACAGGCGAATGTGTTCTTGTCGATACATCAGACAAGGAATTTAGGGAGAATTATGCTTTGTTGGCTAAAGAAAAAGAAAAAGAAACAATTGATTTTTTCAGGAAAAAAAAGATTGATTTTATGAGCACAACAACTTCCGGAAACTGGTTTTTAAGCATGCAGAAATTTTTTAAGGAGCGCAGGCGTAAATACAGGTGATACTTATGGGATTTTTTTTGATGGAGCCGTTATGGCTTTTGCCGTTGGCAGCTGTTCTTGCAGCAATTTATTTTTTGGTTAAAAAATCAAAAAAAGAAAAGAAAAAAGCAGCCGTAAAATTCAGCAACATAAATCTTATAAAAATGGCATCTGCCCACCAGAAGACAAAAAGAAGAACCATGATAATTCTTGCAATCGATATCCTGCTTGTCGCGTCATTATTTCTGGCGCTTGCAGACCCTCATATCCCGTTGAAGCAGACAAAACAAGGCGTGAATGTAGTTCTTGCAATAGACATTTCAGGCAGCATGCAGGCAAATGACTATAAGCCAACGCGCCTTGAAGCGGCAAAAGATGCTGCAAAAACACTTGTTGAAAGCCTTGAGAACAAGGATTTTGTTGGAGTTGTATCGTTCTCAAGCGGTGCATCTACAGTTGCCTATCTTACGCCGGATAAAGAAAAAGCAATAGAGCGAATAGGAAGCATAAGCGCAAACCAAGGGGCAACAGCAATCGGTGATGGGTTAAGTTTAGCCATAGACATGGTATCATCAATCCCGAACAAGAAACGGTTTGTTGTCCTTCTATCAGACGGCGTTTCAAATGCAGGAGTCATCTCAACCACAGAAGCTGCTGCCTTTGCAAAATCAAACGAGGTTGTTGTGTTTACAGTAGGCATGGGTTCCGAGGCGCCGGTGGTTCTCGGGCATGATTGGTTCGGAAATCCCCAGTACGCCCAGCTCGATGAAGCAGCTCTAAAACAGATTGCAAGAGACACCGGAGGTGTATATTTTAAGTCTGTTGACAGCGGAACACTTACAGACATTTATTCCAGATTGCCTGAAAACATAAAGCGCGAACGCGAACCAACATCAATAAAAGACTGGATGATATTGTTGGGTGCGCTTTTGATAATGTCTCGAATATATCTCAAAGAGTGGAAATGGAGGGTTCTTAAGTGATTGTTTCGAAAAATAACTTATTGTTTTTTATCCTGTTCATTGTCCTTTTCTCAAGCTCTGTTTTTGCCCAGGAGCTGTCTGTAGAAAAAAGTGTGAAAGAAGAAATAATCAAAGTTGGCGGGCAGGCAACAGTTGTCCTTAAATTCACAAATCCTTTTGATGTTGATATCCCAATAACAATTGTTGATAAAAACATTTTCGCAAACAACGGAATTGATATCCAGTGCCTGGAACAGACAATCCCTAAAAAAAGCGAAATAGTGTTTGAATACTCGCCAATAACCGCATACCTTGAAGGAAAATACACTCTGGAAAAAGCCAAAATAACATACATAGACCCCCTCACAGAAAAAGAAGAGTCAGTTGAGTCAAACACTTGCGTTATAGATGTTGAAAAGGGGAACACAACAATCCCGCAACAGGGAATAACAACAATATATAACTGCAATGGCACAAACATGCAGTCAACATCTTATTCTTCGTCTTCTTCAAGCCAAGAGCAGGCAAGCAACAGCCAGCCAGACACGCAGGACAAGCTAAAAAATATCAACCAGCAGGACAACCAGAACATGCAGGGATTGAAAAACGAAATGCTGGAAGAGCAAAAAAAACAGCAGGAACAAATGCAGCAGCTTGAAAAAACAATAGAGTCTAATCAGGAAATGTATGATGAGCATAAAAAACTTGAAGACAACGGCTACAAGCTGTCAGAAAAAGACATAAACCCTGGATCCGGAGAAACCGGAGATTTCGAATACAAATACCAAAAGGAAAACGGTGATACCGCAAGCATAAAAGGCAGCGTTAACAATGGAAGCGTTGAAGACATTTCAAGTTTCAGTTCTGATGATGAACGAAGGCTTATGGATGCTTTAGAAAATAATACCGAATTCAAAAAAGCCCTTGAAGGCCTTAAAAAAGAAGGATTTTCTGTTGAAAACAAGTCAATAAATCCAATCACCACCAACATGACAAGCTATAATTATCAGATGTCAAATCCTGAAACAAACGAAACTGCAGAAATTTTTGGAAACATGACGATGGAAGGAAATGTCACAAGCGTTGAGGTTGAAAAGCACAACAATAAAAAATTCCCCTGGTTTTTTGCCTATCTTACGGTCTTTATGGCACTTGGTTATTATTTATGGTCTAAATACATAAAAAAACCAGAAACTCCCGTAATTGTTGAACCGCAAAAAAAAGAAAAGCCAATAAATTACAAAAAAGAATCCAAAAAAATGCTTGATGCGGCAGAGAAATTGTATTTAGATGGAAAGAAAAAACAAGCCTACGAAAAAGCATCAGAAGCTGTCCGATTCTTTTTCAAGCACAAGTTTGAAACAGATAAAAAAGAGCTTACAGCAACAGAAACAATAACTCTTTTGAAAAAAGAAAAAAAAGACACAAAAAATATTAAGGCATTCTTCAACACCACCAATCTTGTTAACTTCGCTAAATACAAGCCAAACGACAAGGATTTCAAAAAGATTCTAAAGATTGGAAATAGCGTTGTTGGTGGATGACTTTTCTCAATTTGAAGTGATATGCGCAAATTGGTGTCAGCGCATAAAACCTATTGGAAACTCCGGTAACACATTTAACAAATAAAACATAATTAATGTCATGATTAATAGAATTAAGCAAGACATTCAAAAACTTGCGAACCCTAAAAAAGCTAAAATACTTGCAAAATTTTTTAAGACCGGCAAAGGAGAATACGGCGAAGGAGATATATTCCTCGGCATAAAAGTCCCCGAGCAGAGAAAAATAGCAAAGAAGTACTCTAGTTTGACTTTAGAGGACATACAAATTTTACTTGAAAGTAAAATACACGAATACCGGCTTACATCCTTATTCATTCTTATTGAAAAATATAAAAAAGCAGATGCAAAATATAAAAAAATAATTGTTGATTTTTATCTTAAAAACACTGGCAACATAAATAATTGGGATTTGGTTGACAGTTCTGCGCCGTATATTTTAGGCGACTATCTTTTGGAAAAAGACCGCTCAATATTATACGGCATGGCAAAATCAGACAACCTCTGGAAAAAAAGAATAGCCATACTCTCAACTTTTGCGTTCATAAGAAATAATGACTTTGATGATGCGTTTAATATTTCAGAAATTCTTCTTTACGATAGCCACAACCTAATACACAAAGCAGTCGGCTGGATGCTGCGGGAAATTGGAAACCGGAATCAGAAAAAAGAAGAAGAATTCTTAAACAAGCACTACAAAGAAATGCCAAGAACTGCTTTAAGATACGCTATTGAGAAATTTGATAAAGATAAAAGAAACTATTATTTGAAAAGATAAATATCAATCGTCAACCCGTGGCGCCAACACATAAGAAATCTCAGCAACATCTTTTTCTGTAAATGTTACTTTTAAAGGATAGTCGGTTCCAAACTGTATTTTGACTGTGTTTGCGATTTTGCCGCCTTTCTCGATTTTTTTCAGGTATTCTAAAGAATATTTGGATTTTTCTTCACCCTTTGCCGCAATGCCGACAACACCTTCTGCTCCGCCCTTAAGTTTTAGCTGGGCATCGGAAAGGTCTCCTTCAGCGCTCATTGAAAAATCATTGGTATTTACTCCAAGAACAATTGTGTCTGTTACAATTGAGGCATCAGCAATTCCGTCTGAAAGTATGCTTGTTGATATTTCAACTGTTGCAGGGAAGTCAAGTTTCATTTCAGGGACTTCTCCTTTTTCAATATCCAAAAGAGGGATTGTGAATTTTCTCTCAGAACCGCCGGAAAGCGAAATTTTAAGCTTGTTTGCATTGTTGTCAAGTTCAAGCGAGACTTTGTCTGTTGCCTTTGCCCTTCTCAATACATTCAAAAGATTTTCAAGACTGATGCTTATTTCTGCATCTGCTTCTGTTTTGTACTCTTCAAAAGCGCCCGCCATGAACTTGAAATCAACAAGAGTGACCATTGTAGGGTCTGTTGCTGTAAAGAAAAGGCCGTCTTTTTTAGCCATAAATGTCCCTTCACTTACAAGTTCCGATATTGCGGATAACGCGTCCTTGAAAACGGATACATTGGAAAGTGTTGCATTAAACATAGTAAATCCTCTTAATTATCTTAAATACTTATTATTTTTAGAGGGCATTTTTAAAAAGGTTGTTTTAAGTTTTAGTGGTGCTTTCTAAAGTTCGCCTGTAAAGTTTTAGGTTAAGGCCATCGAGAGTAGTTATTATGTCTGCGCGAATTTC
>JAUVEX010000138.1 GCA_030594585.1 archaeon
TTGTTTGAGATGGTCTCCATGAATGATGTGTTATTTTTTGTAGGTGTTGGTATTTTATCAACCGCCTTTGCTGCAACAACCACAATACACATTTCAAAAAAAATATCAAAAAACATGATTCGCATAAATTACAAAAAATTAAATTGTGGTGTTTTTGTGTTTCTTTTGGCATCAATTCTTATTATCGCGGGCAATCTTGGAATTTTGATTGCACTCACTGGCATGTTTTTGGGAATTTACGCACAAATTGTTCGCGTGAAAAAAAGCCTCCTTTTAGGTGCGCTTGTTGTTCCTGTTTTTCTGGTATTTGTTGGACTTTGATTGACAAAGCACATAACCAAAAATAAAAACACACATGCCTTTTTGTTAACTTCATACACCCCCCTGTTTCCTGTGGAACTTATACAACCCATATATAAGTATTTGCGTTTTTGTTCACATTATAACGCCCTTATGTTCATACACCCCCTTGTTTCCTGTGGAACCCATAAACAACAATAAAATAAAAAACAACAACAAGCAAACGAATTTAGTTTTTTCGTGAACAACATAAAGGCGTGTGAAACAAAATTAAGTACAAAATCATTTAAAATTGGAAAGATTCATCTGTCTTGCTTTTTTCCCAAAGAGGGCATCAACTGCCTGCTCAAGAAGGCTAAATTGTTGTATGGTGTAAGAAGAAATTGTATAATTCTCCATTACTTGTTTTGTGGGTTCAAGGTATTTTCTGATTGATCCTTCAGATACAGTCAATACAAGTTTACCCTGGCATTTCGTACAGATGCCTTTAAGAGGCACTCTGCGATATTTTTCATTGCAGGCAACACATCTAAGTTTTTGTTTGGAAAATGTCCTTAAATTGCCTTTAATGTCTTTTAAAAAGTGCTTATTCAAAACAGCTTCAGCCACTTTATTAGCATTGCATGCGCGTATTTTATCAGCAAGCGCCAATTGCGCTGTAATTTTTTCAGTCATTATTGTAAGTTCCACATATTTGGTTTTCTTTGGTCCTTCGTTTATATCATTGGTTTCATGCGTATACTCGCAATGAAATGCTTCTGGTTTTCCGATTCTATTTTCAAACAGCTCTATTTTTGCATCAAGCTCCCAGGGAAATTTGTATTCTTGCGTTTCTTCATAAAAACCCAAAGGATATTTTGAAACAACATCCACATTCCACGACTCATCATCAACTTCCTCCGGATTCATATGTGTTGTAAGAACCAACGGCGCGTCCATAGTCCTGCCGCCTCGAGTGTCCGGTAAAAATTTTCTTGAGAAATTTAGAAGTGCGTCCATCAAAAGCATAAAAGAATCTTCATCCCCATCACAATTCCTTCTTTTGCCCGCATGCCAGTAAGGATGCGCAAAACACACTTTTGCGGGCGTAAATCCAATTATTCTCCCGACAATTCCCGCAGATGTATGTGGAGCAAGGCCAATCACAAGCTGCCCTATAAGATCCTCGCGTGTTTTTATATTATAAAATGGCTTAAGCCCATAATGTCTTTTAAGAAGGTCATCCACAAAAAGAGACACCCTCACCAAATAATCAACTCCTGAAAAATCAGAGTTATCAGAAATTAATATATCTTGTGTCTTAAGCTCAAGTACCTGGTTTTCAGATACAAGTTCTTTTCCGTTCTTATCATAATGATAACCTAGGGTCTTAAGTTTTTCAATTGAAACCCCCGCCTCATTTGGCTTAAAATGTGTCAATGAAACATCTGAAGAATCATATCGTGTTGTTCCGTCTTTATTCACATAAAGGTCATATTTTGTCCGAAGTATTCCTTTTTCAATCATTTCTGCGTTTTTGGTGCCGCCTGAAACGCCTCGAACCCCTTTGAAAAGAACGGGTTTTTCACGCATACCAAGGCGCTTTAATGCGCTATCTATATCCTTTTTTATATTCACAATCACTGGCTTATATGATACGGTAGGATAATTGCAGTGATTATCTGTGTCTACTTTCGTTTTACAAACACGGCAAAATTTTTGTGGTGTTGCTTTTGTGCCGCAATCAATGCATGTTGAAAAATAGATTTCTTTCCTGCATTTTTCACAGAAAAAAACAGAAAGTGTTGTTGCAACCGTCCCTTTCTTGTACGCCTCCATAAGATTTCTCATGCGCCCTCCTTCCTCACCGCAGGGGAAAAGTACTTGTGGCCTTCCTTTAAGAAGCCGCCTCTCTGCTTTCTCGGGCCGTCCCATTTTTGTACCAACCCTAAC
>JAUVEX010000019.1 GCA_030594585.1 archaeon
TTTTAGGGATAAGTATAAGCAGTCCTAAAAGAATCACGGCCGCTGTAAGGAATGGCGCTCGGACAAACATGCGGTCTGCCAAAAGCCCTCCCAAAACAGGCCCAAAAAGGCGCCCGGCATATTCAATGCTCAAAGAGATTCCAGCATATTTGCCCCTGACAGAATTGCTTAAAGTGTCTTCTATTTTGGAGAGTGCTGCCATCATAACCGTTGTTGCGGCAATGGCATCCAGAATCCGTGCAATCGCAAACACAATCCAGCCGCTGCCGTAAGCATACAAAAGAAGGGCAGCAATTTCGCCTATGATCCCTGTGATAATGACAATCCTTCGCCCAAGGTCATCTGAAATCCTGCCTATGATTGGTGCTGTAAATATTATCGCCAACGGCATAAATGAGAAAAGAATACCCAATTCAATATTGCTGAAGCCCATGCTTTTTATGTGCGGCGCTAAAACAGGCAGTATCATTGTGATTGCAAGAACAAAAACAGCATTAAGCCCTGTCGCCTTCGCGTATTCATTTAAGTGCATAGTTGTTTTTGCCCGCAGTTGTTTTTATGCGTTTTGGTTTAGAAATAAACATTGTGTATTTTTTTTATTGCTGTTTTATATGGTGTGCAGGCAATTATTGCTTTTGCGGATTCGTCAACATGCTTGTATTTTTTTGGTATTATAGATATTATATTTTCACCCACAAACAATAGCTTTTTTGTGTATTTTGTCTCTTTTATGAGTCCCGGTTTTGTAAATATTCCGAGCCGAACCAAATACCATGCCGCAATCAAAACACTTGTTTCAATATAATCGTTGCTTTTTGCGAAATATTCATCTTTAAGCGAGATTGTTGAATGAGAATCAGTATCTAAAAGAATTGTATCGCGATTGCTTTTAATTTTCGTCTCTGTTTTTTCCTCAAAAATATTTTTTTTATTGATAAGAGAAATAAGTTTGGTTGCAAGTGAATGTAATTGGCTTTCATAAGCAATATAGCTTGGAGAAAAACCGGAGTTTTTTACAGATTCTAAAAAATCATACACATCCAAATAAGAATAAGATGGCTGGTAATCATCAATAAGAATTGTGGAAACAAATGTCTTGTTGTCCTTTTTTAGGTTTTCAATTGTTTTTCTAAGTATTTCTGATGATGTTTTTTGCTCTAACGAGAACTTGTCATCTGAATACACATGCGCAAATTCAATATTGTAGTCAACTTTTTTCATAAAATATCCTCAAAAATATTCCGAATACATATTTTTGGCAAACTGTTTGTATTGTGATGCCAGCACAATATTTTTGTTTGCAATCTCAACACCTTCGTATTTTTTTGGAAGCACATTGATTATGTTTTTTGCGGCAAAAGGTTTTGGTTTGGTCATGCCTGTAAGCTCAACTGCGTTTTTTGCCTGTATTACCCCTAATCTCAGCAGCACCCACGCTGTGCTTAAAATAGCGCATGTGTATCTTGAAAAATGCACTATGCTGCCTTTTGTCCTTAGTTTTATTTTTTTGCCTGTTTTGTCAACAAGATAAGTAATTTTTTCGTTTACAGTTATTGTTGGGTGGAATTTGGTTGTTTTTTTCATATCCTGTGGAATTGATTTCATAAGCAGTTTTGCCGCAGAAATCAGTTTTGACTCGTAAGCTATGTATGTGGGAGGAACACCAAAAGAACACAATTTTTCTAAGAATCGATTGAAATTTAGTTTGTGGAATTTAGGGTGATATTCATCAACAAGCAAAGTCAATACAAATGTTTTATTCTCGTCAGTAATCTTTTTTATTAGTTTTTTTGTAACTTCAGCACTTTTTATCTGTTCATCTGTTAATTCTGGCTGGTCCGAATAAATATGCGCAAATTCAATATTGTAGTCAACTTTATGCATAGTTGTTTATTGATTCTACATAGAATATAAAGATTATATTTTTATTCGCTCAACTTTTTGAAATTAAGCATCATTAAAGGTATTGAGAACATAATAATGCCGATGAGTGCCAAGAAATATATCACAAGCTTTTCAGTTAATTTTCTCTTTTAATGCTTTAATGTATGCATCTGGCTTAGGGTTAACAAACATCAATAAATCCGGATAGGATAAGTAAGTTGGTAAAAAATCACCAAACCATTTTTCTTTGTTTATTATTTCAATTAAGTTATGCACTTCTCCAAGTTTTTTGGATGTTTTGTCATCAATATTATGGATAAACAATTCATTCATAGCATCATTATCCAGCGTTCCTTCCATGCTCTCTATTAAATATCTGCATAATTTAGCATCTGTATAAAAGGCATGATTGGCCAACTTTCTTAAGTATATTTCATCAGCAATAAATGTGTTTTTAATAACTCCATCCACATTTGATTGTTCGCCCAAAAAATCCGGAATAGTTCCATCACGCATAAAACTTACATAACACAGTGTATGGAGTTCTCTTTCAACATGGTTTTTGAATTTATTGAACTTTTTATTCGGTGTGTCAGAAGATAGAATTTCTAGATTTTTTAGAGTGTTCTCTAATTTCATTTCAAACAGATATTTTCTCATAGTTTCTGCACTATCATCAGAGTCTAAAAAAATATCCATGTGATCTGGCTTAAGTTTACCAGTAAACGAAAGCAAATCCGAAACAAGAGTTTTTAATTCTATCTCGCCGGTTAGTTGAAGCGGATATATTGATTCTGAGCCTATTACATCCTGGTCAACACTAAAATATATTTTTCCTTTTTTTCGAATTTTAGAAATTGTTTCTTTGCCGGGAAGGATTGTAGAAGATAGAACCTTTATGTGTGAGCCGTCTTTTTTCCTAAATTCAATATTCGCACGGTATTTTTGTCCGCAGCCCCAGTTATATATTGAATTTATAGATGGCAATTCAGCAACATGGCTTAAGAAACCCCATTCTCCTATACGATTATTTTCTTCTTCGTTTTTATCCCGCCAGTCAAAATGAGCATCAGCTACATGAACTTCCAGATTTTCTTCAGTTTTAGCCACATGCCTTATCAAGGAATAAGCACGACCATGAGAAACATTTGTACTGCTTGCTAAAAATACAGTTTTATCATCCAGTCTTTCCGGAACATTTTCAAGGTTATAGCTTCCTGTAAACGGGCCGTTATCCGGTTTTAATCCAAATGGTTCCACTGAGTAGCCAAGATTTCTTAGTTCATCCACTATTTTTTTCGGAAAATCAGCTGAATAGAATATTTGCATACTGTTTATTAAACAGAAAAATATTTAAACAGATAATAATTTTATTACTTATTAGTGTCAAATGACTTGCTCGAACAGAGTTTGCCGTTCGTTTTGCTTGAACTTTTTAGGGCGAGTCTAAAAAATAGCCATTGAATTACATAAAAGAACGATTTTAAAAAAATTAACGTATCTTATTAATATAGAACAATGTCGCTCCAATAGTAAGCCCTAAAACTGTCGCGCTTCTAATAACTTTCTCAGGGCTAATATCAAAACCGGAAGAGAAGGATATTAGTCCTGTAGATACCACCATCAGACCAGTTATTACAAGAATATCTTTCCATAACCAGCTATAATTCGAGGTCATTATTCCTGTAGCACCAACCTCGTCTGCTTTATGGTTGATTGTTTCCGAGTTTTTTAGTTCGATGTGATGTTCCTTTATTTTTTGAATGTCTTCTGCGCTCGAAACTTCAAGACAAATAGAACCGATATAACCGCAGTTTTTGCAAAAATATTTTTGTTCTGTGCTTGGAATCGGGATTATACCTAAAGCGGTTGTTCTATAATATTCAAGCGATTCACCACATATAGGACAAACTTCTATAACTTGAGAATGAGGTGCCTTTTGTTGATCATCTATTTTTTTAAGTTCGCTTTCTACAACAGCCATGTCATCCATAATAATACCACTAGTGAGAATATAGTTTATATATTTTGCTATTGGTTTTGGTTAGAAACAGAAACATTTGACCATATAGATGCTTAAAAGTCCGAAAGAAAAGTTTGTGGTGCAGGGGAATGGATTTAGAACTTACCCTTTTCGTAGTCGAAAAGGCTTAAGGTCACCCAAAAGACCGAAGCGCACGCGCTTTCAAAAAAAGGGTTTTTGCTCAAACTTTTTAGGACTCAAAAATACCCCAATAAAACCAATACAAAAAGTCCGAAAGAAAAGTTTGTGGTGCAGGGGAAGGGATTTGAACCCTCGAACTCCTACGAGACCGGGTCCTAAGCCCGGCGCCTTTGACCAACTGGGCGACCCCTGCACAAAAACAAGTGTTGGTCAGAAGAAGTATAACATAATCTTAGGCACAAACTATAAAAAAGAATATGTTGCATTCTACTTTTTGTATTCAAACAACCCTTTCTGTTTCTTTTTCCCCAAGAGCTTCTGCGTTGTAGACCATGAATGCCTTACAAAATCAGGCAGATCTCCGTGCTCTTTTAAGTATTTCTTCAAAAAATTAACTGTCCTTTCATCTGCAGGATAGCCCGAACCCAAAGTCCCATGCTTTTCTTCAATTTCGCGAACCAACCTGTCGCGCGTTGTTTTAGCGATTATGGATGCCGCACCAACAACAACATACTTGTCATCCGCTTTGTGCTCAGCCACAACATTAGCGTCCATTACCTTTAATTTGCTTCTAAGCTCTCGCATGAATCCAGGCCCGTTGGAGGGAAGGTCTAAAAATATATCCACATCACCGATTTCATTCATTATTTTGACCATAGCATTAAGTTCTATCTGGTTTAAGGTCATAAGCTGCATAAGTTCGTCAATCTGCTTTGCGGTAACCACAACAACCTCTACTTTTTTTGCGAGTTTGCGTATCTCTTTTGCCAAAACTTCCCGTTTTTTAGGCGCGATTCTTTTGGAATCGCGAACACCTAAAGCTTTAAGTTTTGCTTCAGAGTCTTTGTCCAACTGAACGCCTGCAATAACCATAGGGCCTATAACAGGACCCCTTCCGGCTTCGTCAATACCTATCATAAAAATACATAAAAACATTATTCTTTTGCCTATATATAGCTAATCATCGAAAGAAATGCAAGAACAGTAACTTTATAAAATCAATATCGCAAATCTATACAGTTCGTTCTTTTAAAAGCGAGGTAGAGCAGCCAGGAGTGCTCGTTGGGCTCATAACCCAAAGGTCGGTGGTTCAAATCCACCCCTCGCTATATTTTTTATAATTGTTATCTAAGAATCAGTTCTAAAATTCATTCGTATATAGAATTATTTCGTATATTAGCATACATTTCCGCGAAACTACTGCTCACCCCTGCAATTAAAGCCCCTGAAAGTGCGCATGCGGTGTCTGCGAGTGCATGAAGTGTGAGAGTATCAGGTAATTGTGTATTTATCAGCGGTACCTGTGTAGAAATTAAATTATCTAAAGATGATTGAGCAATATAATTTTCTGTAGCGATTGCACCAAGAACAAATCCTGCAGCTGCACCAACAGCACTTAAAGGTAATACATATTTGAACATAAATTAAACCTCATTAATTTTAGTGACCACTATTTAATAATAAACATATATAAATGTTTGGTATATCCGTCAAACCAACGGCACAACTTGCGAATCAACATACATGTTAAAGCCCATAAGAGCAATATAAAGCACAACAAGAAGCAAAATCCCGATAACTGTTACCTTTGACTCGAAAATCTTGCCAAATGGCCCTAAAAGCCTTATGAATGCATTAAACACAGAACCAATTGCTCCAAATACTGAAGAGAAAAATATTATTATCCACGCAATTATCGTTGCAATTGCACCGGATTTGCTTTCACCAATTGCCTCTGCTTTTGGTTCGGTCATTTTTGCAGGTGGCGGAAGTGCTTCCAGTATTGCCTTGCATACTTTTTTGTTTTCAGGAGATGCAGGCGGAGCAATTGGTTTTTGCGGCGCAGATACATCCTCTTTTTTAGCGTAAACAGGTTTGGGTGATAGAGATACCTCTTTTTGCGCGGGTTTTTCTGTTTCCTCTTTTTTAATCTCTTTTGGAATTGGCGGTTTTTTTACATCAGGCAGTATCATATTAATAAGCCCGCTTCCAAGAATTCCGCCTTTTTTAGGTTTTTGTGGTTCTGGTTTAGTTGCAGCAAGCGTCTTTGGCACTAAAGAGTCTATGTCTTTTTGACCTACATCGATTTCTGCAAGCGTTTTTCTTAGAATTTCCGGATCCTCGCCAAGTTTTAGCTGTTCTTCAATCCATTCTCTTATTTCTTTTTCAACCATAGATAATCACAAAAACATTCAATTATTTTTTATAGGTTACACCAGTATATAATATTTATGCCCGGACTCTTTGATATAGATGCAACAATCATAAAAAATGAAACTCCTTTAACAGAAGCATTTATGCCTGAAAGGCTTTTGCATCGCGAAGGCCAAAAACAGTATCTTGCATCATGTATGAAGCCGGTAGTTGCAGGAAGGGCGCCAAGAAATGTGTTTCTTTTCGGCCCAACAGGAGTGGGAAAGACTTCTCTTCTCAACTGGATGACAGATGAGCTTGAAAACACAACAGACAATGTAAAGACCGTATATGTCAATTGCTGGAAAAACACAACTCCTCATGCCATTGTTTCAAAAATTGTGTCTGATTTAAAGATATTTACTAATCCAAAAAAACAGACTTTAGAGCTTTTGGAGGACTTAAATTCTTATCTTTTAAGAAGCAGCAAGAAAATAATAATCGCACTTGACGAAGTTGACAGGATTGCAGATTACGACATCCTGTATGATTTCACAAGAAACGGATACGGTCTTGTGCTTATATCAAATGACGAATTTGCGCTTGTTGATGTTGATGCGCGCATAAAAAGCTCATTATCGCTAGAAACAATTGAATTTAAGGCATATACAACACAGGAAATGTTTGAGATACTAAAAGACAGAGCCAATATATCATTTATGCCGGGCTCAATTGATGATGTGTTCACAAAAGTGGCAGCAGTAAACGCAGACGGTGATGCGCGCGTAGGTATTGAAATTCTAAGGAAAGCAGCGCTTTTCGCAGAAGACGAAGGAAAGAAAAAAATCGAAAAAGAGCATATAATACGCGCAAGAAAAGACGCGCTTCATCTAAAGACAAGCCAGATTTTAGGAACGCTTACAGAAGACCACAAGCTTCTTTTCCAGATAATTTCAGAAAAACAAAACATACTGTCTTCCGAATTGCACGAAGAATACAAAACAAGAGCCAAGGCACCAATATCCGAGCGTACATACAGGAAATACTTAAACGCGCTTACATCTTTACGGCTTGTAAAGGCCGAAGGCGATGTCAGGTGGCGAAGTTACAGTTTGGTTTGAATAATTACTAATTCCTTATGATACTACTTAATAGTAACATATATAAATATTCACTAATAACTATATGACTATGTCTAGAAGAACTTACGAACCCCACAGCAGTATTGATGTCCGAAGATATGATTCTAATAGCGATATTGCAGAAATATTAACTGAAAAGAAGAACTACGACATGATTATTGTAAGCAATCCAACAAAAGAACAGATAATTGAACTTACAAATAACGGGTTTTCCCATAAGCCAAAGAAATTGCGTTATTTTATAGATTTGCCCAAAAGTATTGAAGAGTATTTGGAAAATGTATCAAAAAAAATGACAAAAAAATACCAAAAAGTAAATGAACTGGTTGAAAAAAAAGACATTGAAATTGTTTTTGAAAACGGCGGGGATTTTGCTGCTTTTGGAGAATGGCAGCAAAATGTATATGATAAAGTAATTGGCAACAAAAAAAGAGGCATAAACCGTCTTGAATTGAATCATGGCGCAGAAATTGAAAATAATACATTCTATTCTGCACCTGAATCTGAAAAGATCAGCGAAAGAATCGGGATATATCTCAAGCAAAAAGGAAAGATTTGTGCGGGCATGATTGTGTCTAAATTCAAAGATGGTGCGTTTATGGATGGTGTTGGCGAATGCTATTCTGTTTCTTATTCGACATCCGATGTTAGAGAAAATGAAATGCTTAAGAGTCTCAATCCTGATTTTTATCTTCTTTTAAAAGCAATGGAATTATCTTTTAATGAAAAACATAAAGTTTTGGGCGGCGGAATGGAAACAAATCTTTACGGGGATTATCTGCCTGTAAGCATATTAGAATACAAAAGACGGCAAAAATACAGACCGATACCGGACAAGCAATCTGGAGACGAATTGATTTTCATAAATAAGTTGCCTGAAGAAAAATTCTGTTTTCCGGTAATGTTTCATTCATACGGTAAAAACAATTCTTTAGAGACAAATATTTTCTCAAATAATGCATTAGATGAAACAAAAATACGAAAAAAATACCATCTTGAAGGGGAAAATATTAATTTTTTTGTTTTAACGGATAAAACGGTAGTTTCTTGATGTTATTTATATATACTATTACCCCAAAAATACAACCATGATTCTAATTATCGACAACCACAGCAAAAATGTGCCGTTGATTGAGAATATTCTAAAAAAGTTTGGCGCAAGATATATTGTCAAAGACCAAAAAAGCAGTTTCAGGGAACTTGAAAAAAACACATACAAGGGCATAATCTTTTCCGGAGGAGTGCCGTATCTGGATGAACTGATTGATTTCAACGAGATAAAAGCAGATATAGCATGCCTTATAAACTATGATGTTCCTATACTGGGCATTTGTGTCGGACATGAGATAATAGGCGATGCCTGCGGGGCAGACATCGCAAAGCACGCAACACCTGAATGGTTTACTGAAATGAAAGTAAAGATACTTTCCAAAAAAAAGATATTCGCTGGCATTCCTGACGAAATTACAGTCTACGAGCATCACGAGAGATACTTAAAAAACATACCCAAAATACTTGAAATCACAGCATCATCAAGAAAAACTAAAGTCGAGGCAGTATTCCACAAAACACGGCCGATTTTCGGCCTGCAATTCCACCCCGAGAAAAGCGGAGTTGCCGGCGAGAAAATATTTAAGAATTTTGTTGATTTGTGCTACAAAACCAATAAAAATTAACATATCTAAAAATATCCATGCAAGAGATCTATCAAAAAATTGCTGAAGGAATAAAAATACTTGGCGAAGAGATAAATCCAAACGACATTGTTATCCCTATTGGTCTTGATGGCGCTATTGTATATCATCTTCTTGTTGAGTATTATAGTAAAAATGATACAGCGTATACCGATTTTCTTAAAAACACATGCAATATTAGCTCGAAAACAGAAACAAATTCCGAAAAATTCGAAAATATACTGGCCAAAAATGCGAGAAAAGCAATATACGCTCTTGACATGCGCACAGTAACAGGCGGGCTTGGTGTGAAATTAAGAGAACTTGCAAATGATTCTAACTTAGTATACGCAGTTCTTTTTGACCCCAACAGCCATGCGGATTGGTGCGCCTTTAACGAAGCATTTGAAGAAAGAATAATCTGGCTTTCAAAAAAAGATTACGAAATTCTGGATGTAGAAAAGATAACTCATGAATATATTGCAAAAATCGAGGCAGTAAAAGAAATCAAGAAATACATTAATTAGAATGTCCGTTTCTTCTGCTCTTTTATTTTAGGGTCGCTTTCAGCCCATATCTTGCTGCATCCGGAACATACATACCCGCCGTACATATTCAAGTGGGGCATATGTTTCATGTTTGATGAGCCGCATTCAGGACATTTGATAGTCTTGTTCTTCATTACTTTTTCAAGAAGGGATTCTGATTCAAATTCCATATAATTCACTACTTTTTAATTGACAGGATAACTATTTAATAGTTGGTGTTTTTGTTGTGAAATCCAAAAGAAGGAAGTTTGTCCGAAATTGACGGCAAAATATGGCTTTTGTTTTGTGATTCAATATTCTTTTTTGCAATGAATTCGAGCTGGGAGATTGATTTTATCATCCCTTCAAAAGCTTCCTGGGGCGTGCCGTAAGGGCTGAAATACTTATGCACATCGCCGTCTGACCAGTGTTTTGTGCACATGTAATAAAGATGGTCTGAAGTCTGCAGGTTTCGCCATACCCGAAGAAGCGTAATGTCGCCTGTTTCTTTGACAAGATGCCCGACTCTTTCAAGCTCTTTAAAAACAAGCTGCTGCATATCGTTTCCAAGCCATGCAGACGAATCCCGCTCTAAATCAGCCCACGATATTGTGTTAAATACGGATACATCTAATTCTCCCCGTTTAGGGTATCGCTCTATTACTTCTTTTGGTGTTGCAAAATCAACATGATCCCATTTCATTATTTCGTAAGGCAGCTGCTTTAAGAACCAGAATATTCCTGTGTCCTCCCATTGGTGCTCGCCGAAAGTCTCATAATCCATAAACAGGTTTATTGTCTCTCCCTGGCATGCCGCAACCCATGAGCTGTACTTTTCAGCAGTCACAGGCCATCCTTTAAACCAGCGCGCAGAAAACCTGTAAGACATGTCATCCGAAAGCCTGTAATGGCGAAGAAGAATACCAATATCCGCGTCTGGAACCTTGTACACATGTTCAGGCGAGCGCCAGCCGTCAAGTATCCACTCAATGCCTTCTGAAAGCATACCGACATAGCCCATTTTTTCTACAGTTTTTGCAATCAGGTTGTTGAAAAGAAGCTCAGTGTTTCGAAACACTTTTGCTTTATATCCCAGAAGGCTTTTTACAGCCTCTTGGCTCATTTTTACCTGGTCTGTGAATTCTTCACGGTTTACTCCTTTGCCCCAGAAGCTTGAAAGTGAATGAAAATATGTCTCATTTAGGAATTCAACACATCCGGATTTTGACAGTTGTCTGAATGTTTCAAGAAGGTCTGGCTCGTGTCTTTCAAGCGTGTCTAAAAAAACACCTGAAAGAGAATATGATATCTTGAATTTTTTCTTTTGTTTTTTGTAAAGGTCAATCTGTTCAAGCATCAGCTGATTTGCAGGGTAATAGCATTTGCCTGCAACCTTGTGCATTACTTCGCGGTTTTTATTTTCATCAAAAATTGCGTTTTCAAGCTTTTCAGCAGTCTTTATATCCCGGACATTAATCATGTGTCCCGGCATTATCCTTCGCGGTTGGTGCACCTGAAAATAAAAACATACTGAAGACATTGTATACCCCTAAAATTGTTTAGTTTTCTTTAGAATCCCCTATTATTTATATGTTGTTAGAGGAATAGTTAAGCATTAATCAATTATTGGTTTGCGCTTACAAACTTTACTGCTTTCCAGTCTGCATTTTTGTATTCTTCTGATATGCGGCCGTAAAGCTCGTTTGTATTTTTTGAGACAACCGACCAAGTGTACATGTTTTTTATCTTTTCTTTTGCGTTTTTTCTTATATGGTCTGCAAGGCCCGTATCTGCAAGTATTCGGTTGATTCCCCAGGAAAGCGATTCTGAATGGTTCGGCCATACTTTTATTCCGTCCTTTTCCTGTTCTACAATTTCTGAAAGCCCGCCTGTGTCTGCAACAACAACAGGTGTTTCTGCGGCCATAGCTTCAAGCGCTACAATTCCAAATGGCTCGTATCGTGAAGGGACCGCAACAACATCGGAAACTTTGTAAAGTGTATTCATGACACCATCTTCAATAAATCCGGTAAATGCTACTTTGTCAGCGAACCCAAAATCATGCGCCATTTGCCGGCATTTATCCGTAGTATATCCTCGCCCGGCAATGATAAATTTCGCATCAGGGTTTTTTTCAAGAACTTTTGGGATAGCACCCATAAGAACATCAAGCCCCTTTTCCCAAACATGGCGGCCTACGAAAAACACGAGTTTTTCATGCGGAAGCGCATATTTTGATTTCACTTCATTTAAATCATGCGTCG
>JAUVEX010000082.1 GCA_030594585.1 archaeon
CAAATTCAAGCCGTCCGGTAACATATTTTTCATCTTCTTTTGAAAGCTTTGATGAAAGATGCCCTGTTGATTTTAGGGATTCAATGACTGCTGAAATATCGGGCAGAATCTGTATCAGCATTGCCGCGTGCGTGAATGGTATCTGCGGGGGCATTGTTTTTCTTACGGGGCCTACATGCGATAATTCGTAGACTCTTTTTTCGTGCTTAAGTTCCCGTTCATTTTCTATTTTTTCCTTGCCATAATAAATTCGCTCAGTTTTATCATATGATTCAAAAAGGAGTATCATCTTGTTTGTGCCTATTGGGTCAAAGTCAATTACAGCTCTTGGGCGTGTCTTTATCAAAAGGTATCTAAGCATGTTTGCCGGCGCGTAATCTGTCATCTCGGCGAAGCTTATCCCCCGTCCTTTTGATGTGCTCATCTTTTTTCCGCCTATGGTGAAGAATTCATATGATTCACCGGGTTCTGTCCTTGTTGAAGGGTAGGGCGGCGGGAAGTTAAAAACTTCATCTGCAATTGCTATTGCGACTGAACGGGAACCACCTTTTGAAAAATGGTCTTTTCCTGCGGTCTCCATTATTACACCATGAGTCGGCCACTTGGCAGCCCACTCGACTTTCCACGGGAATTTGCCTCCGCCATTATACGGGCTTCTCTCGCCTTCATAGCCGCATCCTTTAGCCCATGGGACAAGGTCATTTATGCATTTGTATTTGACAACTTCGCGTTTTGCATCCCATTCAGTCACAAGCGTTGTTGCGATTTTTCCGCATTTTTCGCATAATGGGTTAAAAGGAAATCTTTCTGTTCCTATTGAGCCTTTTCTTGAGAATCTTTTGTATATTTCGCGGATTTTATCTGCATTATCAAGTGCAATCTTTATTGTGCGGTTGAACTTTCCGTTAATATAGTCCGTACCTGTGCTTGCAAGCTCGCATTCTATACCGAATTCCCTGAATTTGTCTGTGCACTGCTTGAAATAATATTCTGCATAGCTTTTGTATCCTGAAACAGGGGATGGGATGTTTCTGAAAGGAACACCTAAGTATTTCTCGTATTTTTTAGAATCAAGATAATTAGGAACTTTGTCAAACGGGTCCATGTCGTCTGATGAAAGTGTGAATTTTGCGTTAAGTCCGCGGTCTCGAAGCGCTTTTGCAACTGCGTCGTGTATTATCCACCCACGGCCTGCGCCGATATGTATCTTGCCTGATGGTGTTTTTTCATCATAGACGAAAAAACCGATTTTTTTTACAATATCTTTTAGAATCGGGTCTTTTTTTGAGCGCTCTTCAATTTTCTCTGCAAAAGAGTCTGCCCAGTGCTTGAATGTTTTTTCTTTATTTTCTGCCATCAGTTTCACCGTTATTAGAAAAATATCTATAAGGATATTTATATTATTGCGTTCTATCACTGTTAAAATGTTGCAGTTCTTGGTAAATCAACCATTACTTTTAAAAAGCTGACATACCTAAGTATATTTAATTCTAATTCTCTTTAGAACCAAAGTGAAGTTTATCGTTATATGAGGGTAGAAAAATATGTTTGAAATTGCAACGATTGAAGATATTGTCCGGGTTGATCCCGAATTTATCGGCGGGAAAAAAGAAGACGCAGTACAAAAAAGCCTTGCCCAGAAATATGAGAACAAGATACTTGAAAATAAAGGCGTTGTCCTTAAAATAAACAGTATTGATGAGGTTGCCGGCGGTTCAATAAAAGTAGAAGACGCAGGCATATATTACACAGTTAGATACAGTGCTTTAATGTCCATACCAAGACTTCATGAAATAATTGAGGGCGAAGTTGTGGATATTACAGATTTTGGCGTATTTGTGCGATTTGGCCCTGTTGATGGTCTTTGCCACATTTCCCAGATATTAAATGATTACATAGGATTTGATAAGAAAATAGAAGTCCTTGCAACAAAAGATGCAAGCAAGACCCTTAGAGTCGGCGACATTGTGCGTGCAAGAATAATCGGCATAAGCCTTGAGAAAAAGGAAGTCAATAAGATTAACCTTACAATGAGGCAGCCAGGTCTTGGAAACATTGCATGGATTGAGCAGGATAAGCAAAAAAAAGCAGAAGATGACAGTAAAACGAAAGTGGACAATAAAACGAAAACTAAAAAATAGGTGTTTTTATGACTGGTGAAAAAGCATGTAGGGCATGCAAACGGCTTGTTGAGGGAAAAGAGTGCGTAGTCTGCAAAGGAAAAGACCTGACAAGAAACTGGAAAGGTGTTGTCCTTATTTATGATCCCGAATCTGAAATTGCGAAAAAATCAGGGCATACGGTTCCCGGTAAATACGCGTTACAGATAGTTTAAAGGTGGTTTTATGGAAATAGACATAACAGATGACAGGAAAAACCCGCTAATGGAGCGAAGAGATATTCAATTTTTTATAGCACATAAAGGTGTTACTCCGAGCAAAAAAGAGCTTGAGAAAGAGATTGCAGAAAAGCTTAAAGCTAAAGAGACACATGTTGTTGTGACTCATGTTTACCAGGGTGCAGGAAGATGGGATGTAAAAGGCATCGCAAAGGTCTATGATAAGGCAATAAAGGAAGCTAAAAAAGAAGAGGCTCCAAAGGCAGAAGAGGCATCAAGCGAATCTGCGCCTGAAGAAGCAAAAGATGATTCTAAAGAAAAAGCATCAGACTCTGAACCCGAAAAACCTGTGGAAGAAACAAAAACAGACGAAAAGCCAAAAGAAGCTGTAGAAACAAAAAGCGATGCACCTAAAGAAGAAAAGCCTGTTGATACCGCAGAAGAAAAGAAGGAAGAGCCTGAAACCAAAGCAGAAGAGCCAAAAGAAGTAAAAAAAGAAGAGCCTGCTGAAAAAACAGCAGAAGAAAAGCCTAAAGAAGATGCACCCAAAGAAAAAGATAGTAAAGAGGAATGATTATTATGCCTAAAAAAGCAAAGAGCAAAAGCAAGCACAAAAATGTTAAGCAGAGCGAAAAATACGAAGTTTCCGGCGATAAATTGACACGAAAGTTTAAGTCATGCCCTAAATGCAAAAGCATGCTTGCTGCACACGCCAACCGCTCAGTATGCGGCTCATGCGGATTTAAAGAAGTTTCTGTCAAGAAGGAATGAGTTTTTCCAATTGGTTTTTTAGAGAATTCTAAAGATACTTAGCAACTGGTTTAACATAACGAAAAGTATTTAAATATCTGTTAGGATATAGTGGTAACAACTATCGAGGTAATAGATATTTTACTGTATGTACAAGCAAATCCTGATGCCATATATCGAGAGGTACTAAAGCCATTATCCGCAGCAATAGATTTTTTGAACGACGGCAAGGACGAACAAGCAAAAAAGAATATAAATTATGCTGAAGGCAACCTGCTTAAGTACCAAGGTACTGTAGAAAATCATGTTTTTTCTGATGCTCAGTGGCGTATAGAAACAACAAAGGCATTGCTGAAAGTTTCTCCTGAAAATATCGATAAAGCATATGAGTTGGCAAGTATAAAACGCATATTGGAACTGTCAAAGAGCACAAGGGCTCAGGAAGTAAAAGAAAGGCTTACTAAGTTAGCTACGGATGCAAAAACAGCTGGCGGCGGACAAAACCCTTTAATAAAGACATATAGGGATGCGATTACTTCTTCAATAAATGATCCCGAAAATATCATTCCCACAATAAACAAGATATTATCTGCGTTGGGCTATAAAGAGCCGGAAACATAATGAAATTTCGCCGGGTCATGGCATCTGCAATAATTAATTCACTCACTCTTTTAAACTTCTTCTCTTAAAAACTAAAGCATGTACTCGTTAGGTATTGAAGGCACAGCCCACACAGTTGGTGTGGGCATTGTGGATGAGAAATGCAGGGTTCTTTCAAATGTTAGCGCATCTTATTTTCCAAAAGAAGGAATACATCCAAGAAAGGCAGTTGAGCATCATGCAGATGCTATTCCTGAATTGATAAAAAAAGCCCTTAAAGAAGCAAAAATTTCTATTAAGGACATAGATGTCATTTCATTTTCAAAAGGTCCCGGTCTTCAGCCATGCCTGAAACTTACTGCAACTATTGCACGGGCACTAGCTCTTAAGCACAAAATACCGATTGCGGGTGTCAACCACTGCCTTGCGCATGTGGAAATCGGCAAGATAAAAACAGGAGCAAAAGACCCAATAATTCTTTATGTTTCCGGTGGAAATACACAAGTAATTGGCTTTGCTGAAGGAAAATACAGGGTTTTCGGAGAAACATTAGATAT